>JAEWME010000135.1 GCA_023393265.1 Bacteroidota bacterium
TTTTAACCGTAAAATTCAGGCAACCCATTCTGAAACCGTTGCACGAAGTATTGATTTTGCAGTCGGTCACCACAAAATCGCGGTTGTCGTTGCCGGCAAAAGCATCGTCGCCGGTACGAAAATCGCAGCCTGAAACCGTAAAATTCTCGCAAAAGCGGGTATGTAGCCCGTCGTGTCCGCCGCGAATCGATACATTTTCAACTTTTGCCCCCGAACAATACCGGCAGTTAATCGCCCAGTTTGCCGAGTTTTTAACCGTAAAATCTTTGAATGAAATATTTTTGCAGTTCACCAGCCTGATGCAGTGCGGCCCCCGGAAACCCTCTTCTCCGTTGGGATTTCTGCAATCTACACCGTCGATTACACCTTCACCAGTGATTGCAATATCTGAAATGTCTTTTCCAAAAATAAAAGCGTCGTTTTCATAATCGCTGTAGTTTTCGCTTCCCTGAAGCAGTGCGCCCTTTTCGAGTTGCAGCGTGACCTTGTTTTTTAGCTGAATTCCGCCGGAAATATAAGTTCCGGGTGAAAAAACAACCACTCCTCCCCCGTTTTTGGCACACGAATCAATGGCCGACTGAATTTTTTGAGTCATCAGTTTGTTGCCATCAGGAGCCAGTTCAACCCTGATTATTGCTGATTCTGATTTTTTAATTTCAACAAAACCAACAAAAACCATAAACAAAACAACAGAGAATAAAATGCTCCTGTTATTCTCCTGCGCAACTCTAAAAAAAACATTCATATATCTTTTGTCTGTCATTTTACTTTTCAAATCCAAATTCAACTTCGTTCGCCCAGTGCTCTTTCCACGAGGCATGAAACGCCCGCGAGTTCCGTTTCGAAACACTCCTTTCGCGCGCCAGTTCCATGCAGGCGCCCATGTTTCCGTTGTCGTTCACCCTGAAAGAAAATTTGATGGTTTTGCCTTCATCGAGCGCCTTTTTCACCTCAGGAAGTTCGCTCCACGGAATGGCGCATTCGGTAATCCGGGTGCTGCCTTCGTGGGTTATTGCCAGTTTTCCGTTTTTCACCGGGCCGTCAAATGGTGATTTGGGTTGGCGTGGGTAAAAATGTTTTTCGGGCATTCCGGGAACCAGCAACCGCCAAATCTCGGTTCCGCCGCCATATTCGGGAGCCACTTTATTCAAAGCGTATTCGTAATCGGTGCATTTGTAGCCAACATATTTGGGCATGGTTCCTTTCGGGGTGGTTTCGTAACCGTCTTCACCCATCGGAATCACATTAAAGGCAATCTGAACATTGTCGGTAGCGAAACCCATTCCCGCGCTGTTATCGGGCAAAACCGGGTCTTTCCGGTACGAAAAATGGCGCACACCTTCAGGCCATTTCAATGGGATTAGCACACTATTATCAGTTGCCTGAGCTGTTATTCCGGCAGGAAATTTTGCATCGCTTCCAAAAACCCAGCAACCATCTTTGCCATAAACGCCTTTCCAGTTTCCACGGGTATCAAAATCCTCATTTATCGGAAAAGCTGAGCTTGTTCCGTTGGCTGTATTCGTTGTTTTATCGAATAAAACCCCGGCCAGTTTTACATTGTACCACCAGTTTCCTTTGAAAGTAACCCGGATATTTCCTGAAAGCTCGTAAACCAGATAGCAGCCGTCCCAAAGTTTTTCCAGCGTTTTGGAAGTGAGCAGCGCATTGGTTTTCAAATCCCAAAATTCAACTTCGGTTCTCCAGGTATCAAAGCCGGGCAAGTAAAAGGCAACCTGTGTGGTTTTATCAGTTGGTAAATTCAGGTCGATTCCGAAACCAATGTTGTTTTCGTCGGGTTCCCAGTAGTGCATCAAACGGCCAGTTCCATCAGGATTTTGCAGCGCAGAAATATCGTTTTCGTCAACATGCCTTTTGCTATCTTTTTTCCTGAAGGAAAGATTTGCATCAGGTTTATAGGCAACATCCGGGTAGAAAAATTCATCGTCGTTGCGTGTTTCGAAGCGGTAAGTTCCGGGGTGAGGAGAATTATCAGCCACTTTTGCAGCAAAATAGAAATAGTTGTCATCGTAAGCCAGGTAACCATTTGCCATTCCTTCGGCTTTGGTATCAAATTCCTTAAACGGGTACCAGGCCGCTTCAGTAACCGACAAAGCCGACTTGCCTCCTGAAATCGTTTGCGGAATGCAGTTGCCCCAGTCATCGAGTTTTCCGTCAATTTCAGGAGTAAGTTTCGAAATCACATTCACGTGCATTTCCTCGTGATGGAAGGCTTTTCCATCTTTTCCGGCATCAAAAACAACATCAAGCGGATAGCTGTTGGCCGGGTTATTTTTTCCTGATAAAACCTGAACCGGAAATGTCTTTGTTTCGTTGGCTTTCAAACTGATTTGTCCGGGCGCTTTTATGTCCAGTCCTTCTATTTCTACATTCAAAACGCCATTAATTGGCCGGTTCAGGATATTGGTGATTTGCAATTCGACAACCGGCTTCCCGTCGATGCGTTTCACCATGTCTTTTGCAACAATTTCAACCGGTTCGTAACCTTCAATCAGTCCGTTTGCCAGGGCTTTTTTCAGTTTTTCAAACGACCCTTTTGAACCATTGGTGCGCAGAAAATATCCCTGAAATGAAAGCGGAATTTCAATTTTATTACCTTTTGCCCGAACCGGATTTCTGTAGAAATCGAACAACGAAAAAGACGGGTCAGCCTTGATGGTCATTTTTCCACCAGTCAAACCTTTGTACCCGGCAAGTTCCTGCTGAAGTTTTGCCTTCTCCGAAGAGCCGTAGGGTAGTTGGGCGATTTGTTTTCTCAGTTCTTCTTTTTGGAGCGCCTCATTTGTTCCGCGCACTTCCCTGAAAAGGACATTGTCGGCGCCAAAAGCTTCGCCAATATCACCTATTACCAAGATAGTCCCATCTTCAGGATTATTCTGATAACCATCAAAACACATCACCCAGGGCAAGCCGTTTTTGAAAAGCAATTCGTTAAAATCGCGTTCGCCCACCAAATGCTGAACGGCCCCCATAGCTGCGGCAGGCGACCAGACACTCGGAACAGCATCAATTTCTTTGGTTCCCCCGGCAGTCCGGATGCGTTGTTTCACGCCTTCGCCGGTGTGGGGGCGCGAAATCATATAGCCGCCGTAAATTCCCATCGATCGGTTGTACCCGGCTGAACGGTTGGTCGCCACCACCGTGGCAATCCGGTCGTCGGTATTTCCCACCCAGCTTTCGGTATCCCAAATCTGAACACGGCCTTTGTAGTCTTTCCGGTTGTTCCATTGCGGATACAAACAAGGCGATTCCATTCCTTGGTAATGAATGGAAAGAAAATCGAAAATGGGCAGAAAGTCCATCGTCCCATCGCTGAAAAATTTATCCCATGCATTTGAGTTGGAATCGCAGCCGCCGACAAGCACATCAGCGCCTTCTTTGCGGGCTTCCAGAACGCCGCCTGCCATTGCTTTGTAAATTTCGCGGTAGCGGAGCATATCGCTTTGCCAGCCCGAAATTGAAATCCCTTCCCAGGGTTCGTTCCACAGGTGAACCGCGGTTACACAACCTCTTGGCCATCCATTTGAAACGCAAATATTTTTTACGAATTGCTGAAAATCAGCATCCATTTCAGGGAGCCAGACATAATCCTGTTTGGTTTTCAGGAAGACATTTTTATCGTCGACGAATGAACGAGGTGTGCCCAGCGGAATCAGCGCCGGACCTTCGCCAAACATCAGCAGAACGGTAATATTGTTGTCTTTGTATTCTTTTAATTTGCGGCTGAGTTTTTCCATTTCGGAAACATAATCGCGGTGTGTCGTCGGAATATACGGAATGCCCATTCGAATAGCCTGAACACCAATCCGGCTTAAAAAATCGGCACCAATATCATCAAGCGATTGTTTCGGATACTGAATGGCAGTTGGGTTTGCCTTAAAAGTGCGAACTACGCTGGTTGCCAGTCTTCGTCCGTGTTTTCCCAAATCGAAAAGAATTGCATAGCCACCAAAAGTTTCAGGAAGATTGGGTTCCAAATCGATATTGGTAAATCCGTTGGCAGAAATTTCTACCCTGACCGGAATTGATTCAATCGTCGCAATTTTAACCATTTCCGGCAGCCAGACATCGTTGGGAATGCCTTTTGAACCATATTGAATGACCTCAACTTTTGCGTCAACAGAAATAGTTTCGTCAGTGTGATTAACTAACTGAAAAGTAAACTGTGCTTTTTCGCCCGGCCAGAAAACGTTTGCCTGTGCCGAACTGCGGATACAATAAACATCAAAATCATAGTACCGCTGCCCGTTTTTCACACCCATCACCGACTCGTAGTTGAGCCATTCTTCGGGTGCGCGCATTTGGGCACTCAAATCAGATCCAAACCATAAAAATGATAAAAAGAGAGGTACAAAAATTTTTAGGTTCATATCAAATATTAATTCTGGTTTACAACTCCGTTCGCTCTAGATATTCATTCTTACTTATTATCAACCTCAATTAAACTAAGCGGCCCGGGTATAATCTGTTTATTATCCATTAGCATAAACTATTTTAAATAGTAAATATCAGAAAAGTGATGAGGACAATCAAAAATCCGAGTATTGCTATAATTATCAATTCATTTAATAATAACTTTTTACGTTTCTCCTTCAGCAACATCTTTCTTATTTTGGTTTTTTTATATCTTATTACTTTTTCTTCTTAAAATCAGAACTCACTCCTGATAATCTTCTCTTTCAAATCGTGATAATCAAAAAATATCTGCATTCTTTCTTCAGTCGTCTTCTCAGAAATACTAATGCAGGGTTTCATTTTTTGACGATTGTAGTGGTGTATAATTCTTTCCCTGCCTTAACCTTCAGAATGTATAACCCGCTCTTAATTACAGACAATCCATCAATCTGAATATTTTCATGTGATTCGACATGCTGTGTATAAACACAAACAGACGCGGTGTTATATATTTCGGCAACGACATTATGATCCGGGGAAGCTGGTATTTCAACAGTAAAATGGTCTATAAATGGATTGGGGTAGACCTTTAATTCCTTTTTGTGAATCATTTCAACTGAAGTTCCGCTAAAATGAAGTGGTACAGGGTCGTAATTTACTTTTTTGTGATCAACAAGTGTTGCCGGAACAGAAACAAGCTCAATTCCGCCAATTTCTCCTGAAAGGTTTACCGAATATTGTTTGTTGCTTGTGTTATTCCAGTGTTCTGTCACCCCCAGGCTACCGATTACGGAACCATCTCCTTCGGGGTCATATTGTATATTTTCAGGCCAGTAGTCTGATGATGCGGCCTGGTGAATGTAATCCTGTGCTGCCGGCCAGAGTGGGTAATCGGCTAAGACACCATAAGCATTGTAATGGTCGGTTGAAAGATATTCGTTATATAAAAAATCGTAGCATACCGACTCCACTGCTACCCCATCCTGTGATAAAAACAGCGAAGAAGTAAAATCTCCATTAAAGGGAGACATTCCCCATTTTTCGACGGCACCATTCCAATCGGTACCTGACCAAATGGCATCTACAATAAAAAGTACCGTATTTCCGCCCAGCTTTTCGTGACCCATATAATCAACCAGGTGGCGGTACTGGTTCATGGCTTCGTGGTCTGAATCAGGAAAATCGTAGTGAAGATGACTGGCACTCTGCGAATGAGCATCCTGCTCTTCAGCAAGAACAGATCCCTGATGGTTTTTGGCCGTTAATGAGATTCCGGCAGAACTGTGAGATTTCATGCACGGAATATTAATCATATATGCGGCATCCATGTAATCTTCGGGCAACCGTGATTTGTATATTTTATCGCTGAAAACAAGCGCTTCCACATCGGAAACGCGGGTTTGTTCGCGACCATTTTTTCCAAAGCCATCAATGTAGTGTACATCAGGAAAAGCTGTATGACATAAATCCCATAACGGATTGGCAAAAACCCGATATGGGTCACCAGCTACTATATCCTGCTGCTTTACACCTACATTTTCTATTAACTGGCTGAGAACCGCCAGTAAAACTTCAGGAGTTGCATCCATGCGAGCTCCATATTCATATTGTGTTTCAGAAGTATTCGTGGTATTAATCTTGATAACTATTTTTTCACAGTCCTGGTAACCAATTTTACCTTTACCATGCCTGATGTTAAAATCACGGAATAATTTATCCCAGCCATCCTGAATGGACTCACCATCAGTGAGATTAACAATGGCATCATCCATCATTTTCTGAACGACTGCTTTATTGGTATTCTGGTACCAGTAGTCACCTTTTACATTTTTACAATTTTCATTTGTGGCGTCGGGATTATATACCCAAACCACCCGCCCCGGATAATACCCGATAGCGGTACCTATCGGGGTGTTTACCTTATCGGTAAAAACATAATTCCTTTTGATATTTGAAAAAGAAAAACTGGGATTGTATGCAAAAAAGGTGAAAGCAGCTCCAACGAAAAGAACAAGAAAAACGAGTGACAGAGAATAATTTGATTTCAACCAATTTCGCTTAAACCTTGCATAAGCTGCGTTTCCACCAACAACAGAAAGCAGATAAACGACGAGCCCTGACATAAATGGAGCAGTCGCGCGCATACATGGATAGCTCGCACGAGTAGGCTTTGGAATTACCCGGAATAAAAACCAGATTGTGGCGAGAACAGACAAAATAATGAAGCCTGCTTTTCCGTTCCCCACCTTGCTCTTTTTTATCTTTTGAATTAATTTCAACATTAGCCAGCCCCATTTTTATTTTGAAAGAATTAGTCATATATAAGCTCCCGCTATCAGGAAGCTTTTTCCGAAAAAACTAAACTAATCAGAATTGCCGGGGGATTATTCCCCCAACTCTTCTGACACTAATTATTAAAACTAAACTTGATGAAAATCTCTGTTTTATATATGTAATGCAGCTAAAATTAGCAACAAGTATGCGAGGTCATTTATAAAGCTGTTGATCATTTTGTACCAATGAAGTGCAGGTAAACATTGCTGTAACCCGCACTTCAAGGAACTAAACTAACTTTAAAACAACCTTATGAAATAAACTTAAAAGATGACAAGCTTTTGAGAACCTAAACGATTGCCACTTTTGTCTTTGGCACTTAAAATATAAACACCATTTTTCAGGTGAGACACAGCAATAACTCCATCTTTAAACTCTGCTGAAACGGCCTGACCAGTAATATTATATAATGTTACTGTCGCTACCGAGCTATTTTTTACAAGTATTTGTTTGGCCGATGCGCTATAATAAGCGTCTAATCCGGGTGCCTTACTTATCTTGTCAATGCCGGTAGTGTTGTCCACCATTTTAAACCAACCATAAAAAGTCGAATTGTCATATTCATGGATGTAATTTCCCATCATACCTAATATGGATTCACGTACATATAATGGCGGTGTATTAGAGTTTTGCTTTTCATCAGCTTCATCGATATTAATATCGCCGCCAAATGTTTTACCTGCACCGAAATTGGTATCGCTGTTGCCGTTTGTTACAATGTCTTTATCCATATATACTTCCATATTATAGCCAACAGCCGTTTTCTTAATTGCCCAATTGAAAGTGCTTTCATCCCAGTTATTTGCGTCGTAACCAAATACCTTATAACTTGGATTTGACCCTGTAGCCGAACCTGTTTCCAAATCTTTGGCCGCAGGATAATCAGGATTTGTAGTTCCAACCATTGCCGGAATAATTATCTGAACTTTACTTTCGCCTGGTGCTTTGGCAAAGAAGAACTCAATACCATCATTTTCCCACTGGTAATCAACATTCTGATATCTTACCATATCGTCTTTTACTTCAATAAACATGTAAACGCCGTTATCGGTCCACAATGCTTTAAAGGTGGCATACAAATCTGTTTCTGATTGTGGGTAAGCACTTAAATCCAAATCATTACCAACCTTTAATTCATTCATGATTTTTCTAAGCACACCTGTCTTTGCTACAGAATAAGCATCATCAGCTACACCATCAATGTTAATAGTTTTGTTGGTGCGCTCGATGGTATAGGTTGAATCAGCTTGTCTTGAATCCCAGTTATTGTATGTGATATAGCTGGCGGCACTTCCTGAAACAGTGAAATATAATTCTTCCTCCACTTTTGTGTCATCAACCATTTTGAAATAACCATAATAGTTTGAATTATCATATTCATGAATATAATTACCCATCATTGCCAATGTTCCATCACGTACGTAAAGAGCAGGATCGTTGGAGTTTTGAGTTTCATCTGCTTCATCAACATTGATATCACCGGCAAACATTTTTCCATCACCAAAATTTGTATCAGAATTTCCGTTGGTAACGATGTCCTTGTCCATATATACCTCCATGGTATAACCAGTGGCAGTCTTTTTAACTGCCCATTTGAAGGTACTTTCATCCCAATTATTGGCATCGTAACCAAACACTTTGTAGTCGGGATCTGAGCCTGTTGCTGAACCCGATTCAAAATCTTTGGCAGCGGGTTTTGCAGGGTTTGGAGTACCAACCATTGCAGGAATAATTACCTGGATCTTTCCGTCACCGGGGGCCTTTGCAAAGAAGAACTCAATACCATCATTTTCCCATTGAAATTCGGGATTCTGGTATCGAACCATATCGTCTTTTACCTCAATAAGCATATAAACTCCATTTTCTGTCCACAAAGCTTTATATGTGGCATACAAGTCTGTTTCCGATTGCGGATATTTGCTTAGGTCCAGGGTTCCGCCAACCGGCTGTTCGTGAACAATTTTCCTCAAAATCCCTGTATTTGCCTTATCCCAGGCACCTTCAGCAACACCATCAATCGTAATTGCTTCACTCGCCTTTTTAATGGTATATATGGAATCCGCCTGGCGCGAATACCAATTGTTATAAGTAATATAACTTGCGCAGCTACCAGTCGTGGTAAAGTCCAGATCCTGAGCTTGTGATACAAAACCACTTGCCAACAAAACGAATGAAAAAAGTAGATTTCTAATCTTCATAGTTTTAAGTATTAAATTAATTAATAAGTGAGTAACTAATATTTTAGCTTGGTAAAACATATTCAGAAATACCCCCGGAAGAGCACAATGTGCTACTTCCCGGGTTCATCAAACGGATTAATAATTGATATTCTGAGTTTTAATTGCTGGATTTGAATCGAATTCGCCCTGGGGGATTGGGAAACACTCGTTCTTATTTTCAACAAAACCAAATTTCGCCCACTCTCTGGCGGCTATGTTCCAACGACGATATTGGAACCAGATTTTCCCTTCGAGACAAGTTTCGAGATATGTTTGATTTTGAATTTCACTCATCACATCAGTGGGAGATAAATCGACTGACGAAGGTGTATTTGGATTTAAACCATTCGCACGTCTTACAATTTTATTCAGGTATTCTTTCGCTTTGGTGTCGTCGCCCAAATGGTGCATAACTTCTGCATAATAGAGGTAAACATCATCAAGCCTCATAATCCTGAAATTCATACTCATGTGCCCGTCATTGCCCATACCAGCAGCATTTGCACTTTCAACGCTAATGCTATCCGGAATATATTTTTTAATGCCGTAGTTGCTGTAATCGAACAGTTTTTTCGACCATGAATCAGAAGAAGGGTTGTAAACCACAATAGAATCAACCTTTGGTGTATAAACGGTTGCGTCCAGTCGGGGATCTTTAGGCGATACTGCATTTAAAAACTGGGTTACCCCTTTTTCGTATGTAACACCATCGGCTTTATAAAACGGGATTGGCGTCTGCGAACGGATTTCATTCAGGAAAGCTTCTTTACCGTCATACGAATTACCAATGAGCGGAGTGCTTACCCGAATCAGTTCATCGACATAACCTTTATAAACTGATCCAACAACTGTAGCTTTTGCTTTTAGGGCAGCATCAAGCGTTTGAGAATTTATAACGACAGATGAACTAAACTTGTCTATGGTTGAATTTCGTACCATTGAAGCGCCCCAAGATTGCAATGCAAGAAGACGATATATATAGGTGCCTGGGTAACTTATTGTCTGATTATTAAAACCAACTTCAAAAATCGATTCAGAATTATTGATGTGTTTATAATCAAAATTGTGGGCAAAATTAGACATCAGTTGATAATTTGAGTTCGCAAGTATTTTGTCGAACGATTTCTTTGCATTTTCCCAATCCTGAAGATAAACGTACGTTTCGCCCAAAAAAGCCTGAGCCGAACCTTTAGTCGCTTTACCGGCTTCGGCATCGGGCCATGACTCGGGAAGCAGGTTTTCAGCCCGTTTAAAATCTTTCACGATAGCATTGTAAACCTCTCCGCATGAGCTCCGGTCTTTATACATCTGATCCCTTGTTGCAATTACAGTATCGGCAATAATAACTCCGGGTAGGTTTGGATCATACGAAGGATGGCTTGGCATTTTCTGACCAAATGAGCGAATCAGAAAAGAATAAGCTAAGCCCCTAAGGAAGTAACACTGACCTGCCATTATATCAATTGTATTCAGATCTCCCTCTCCAAAATTGCCACTTTCCTTCATTTTATTCAGACCGTCAAGAACATTGTTCGCGCGTCCGACCATTCGGTACCAGTCTTTGTAATACCCGGTTATGAGCGAGTTTGTTGGGCCATAGTTGTAGTTATTGAAGTCGGTATAGCGCGATTCAGGGTGTATATATTCTGCTTCACCGGTAGAAAACATTGTTATATAGAAATATTCTCCAAAAAAAAGGTATTCATCATGGAACTCCCCGTAAACTCCATCGAGCGCAAGTTGCGCATTGTCAATCGAAGTATAAAAAGTAGCCAGGGTTGGGTTATTGGGGTCAGTAATATCCAGAAAATCGCTTTTACATGAATTGACCAGGACCAGTGAGAATGCAATGAATAAGATTTTAATATTTGTTTTCATAATTGTCAAATGTTGCTGTTAGAATTAAATGTCAATCTGAACGCCCATAAGGAAAACCCTGGACTGTGGATAGGTACCTCCATCGACACCGGCGCTGGTAGCACCTCCAATTCCAAATTCAGGATCGAAACCAGAATATTTCGTAAAAGTGAATACGTTTTGTCCTGAAACATAAAATCTTAGCCTGTCGATACTTATCTTATTGCATATTCGCTGAGGTATTGTAAGACCTAGCTCAATATTTTTCACCCGCAGAAAAGAACCATCTTCGACGTACCAGGAGGATGGGTTTGAAAGATTCTTGTTGGGATCGTCGCCATTTATCCTAAAATTGGTAGTTGAATGGTTTTCTTCTGTCCAGCGGGAAAGTGCCCTGGTTGTTGTTGAATAATCATAACTGGCAAACTGGAAAGTACTTGCTCTCGAAGCATTAAAAACATCCCGTTTGTAAATACCCGAAGCTGAAATTGCAAGGTCGAGCCACTTATAATTAGCTGTTATCTGGAATCCGTATGTTGCTTTTGGCCATGGATTTCCAATTTTTCCACGATCAGCCTGCGTAATGGTTCCATCGTTATCCAAATCTTTGTAAATCAAGTCGCCTGGAGCAGTATTTGGTTTACTGTAATAAACCAATGCTAAATTTGACTCGCTAATCTCCGGATTTAATTCCTTAGCCCGTTTCCGTGCCATCTCGTTGTATTCGGCAACCTGTTCCGGAGTCTGAAATATACCAAGGGTTTGATATCCATAAAAATAACCACCAACATCGCCAACCATTGTTCTTGACACTTCAATCCGGTCGGCCAAAACAGCCGTACTCATCAATGCATCATTATCAATTAGCTTTTCAACCCGATAGCGAAATGTTGAAAAGTTGGCATTTACAGAATATCTTAGATCATTCAAAGCTCCTTTGTATGTCACCGAGAAATCCAGTCCTTTGTTGCTAATAAGTCCGGCGTTAATAACCTGTACAACATTATCACTATATTGTCCGCCAAGACCTGAGCTATAAGGAAGAATCTGGTAAAACAACATCTGATCTGAAGATTTTTTATAAACCTCAGTTGTAATGAATAACGCATTCTTTAATAAACCTAATTCTGCGCCAAATTCAAGTTGTTTCGAACGCTCCCACTTAATATTGGGATTCGAGAAACTCTCGGAAAGCCGAACACCCAGATTTTGTTTTACAGTACTATATGTTCCATAAGGATATGGCATTGAATTAACCATGTATGAAGTATACTGGAACTGACCGATGTTGTCGTTTCCATTAACTCCATATCCACCCCGAAGCTTTAAGAATGAGATCGCTGGAATATTTTTGATGAAATTCTCTTCGCTTAACTTCCAAGCAGCAGAAACCGACGGGAAAACACCATATCTGTTATTTGTTCCAAATTTATCGCTTCCGTCACGGCGCACAATTCCTTCTAAAACATACTTTCCTGCATACTGGTATGTTATTCGTCCAAGTTGTGAGACCGATCGTCCTAACCATTCGCTGCCATTGGTTGTTCTACCCTCTACATTAGTCTGGTTCAGTACCTCTAATCCAAATTTGGCATTCGTTCCATTTCCATAAAGATTATTGCCTGCGTATTGGCTTGCCTCGTACCCAGCAGTAAGATTTATACTATGCGGACCAAAATCCCTGACATAATTTGCGTAAACATTGCTAAGCGTTGACCATCCTTTGCTAAATGACAAATTGATATCAGTAGTAGAATGGTCCTTTTTATCAGTCAGTTTATATGGATGACTAACTGTTTTTCCATTATCAAATGAAATTGATCCGGAGAAAGTGCCTGTAACAGTCAACCCGGGAATAATCGTCGCAGTTGCAAAGGCATTTCCACTTACCTGGTGATGGTAACTCAGACCTTTTGAGCTGAGCTGGATGGCCATTGGATTTTCACCATCATAATCGCCAATCGAATGATAATCAACATATCCAAATCCGCCAGGCTGATTCTTTTCATCATACACCGGCATCATCGGAGGAGTTCTTAATATCCCATCAAGATATCCCGCTTCGTAGTTGATCCCATTGAGTTTTGAGTAAACCATACTCAACGATTCACCAACTTTCAACCATTTTACTATCTTATAATCAGAATTAATTCGAACAGAATATCTGTCCAGCGAATTGTCGACAAAAGAGGGAGATTCTGAATAATAAGAACCGCCAATGTAATAATTGGTCGTTTCATTTGCTCCAGATACATTTAAGTCATAATTCTGCGTTACTCCGGTTTTGAACATCTCGTCCATCCAGTTGGTAGTTTGGTATTTACCCAAAGAATCCAGACTTAACCCATAAGGGATGGTTTTGCTAGCCCATTGTTCATTTTTTAGCGTAATATATTCATCTGAATTTACCATCGTTGGTAACCGCCAGGCTCTGCTGACACCCGTGTATGCATTAAAACTAATTTTTGGTTTTTTCTGGCCCAGGCCTCGCTTTGTGGTAACGAAGACTACACCAGCAGCAGCTTTCACACCATAAATTGCGGCAGCGGCTCCATCCTTAATAATGTCAATAGTCTCAATGTCATTCATATTCACCATGCTTTGGTCACCCGGAACTCCGTCAATAACCCACAAGGGCGAAATATTATTCATCGATGTAACTCCTCGAATCTGAATATCAACATCTGCACCTGCCTTACCGCTGTTATTCATGATGTAAACACCCGAAACTTTACCTTGAAGGGCGCCGGCAATTTGGGTCGTGGCAATGTTCTCAAGTTCATCCGACTTAACCTGAGCAATTGAGCCGGTAACATCCTTCTTCTTCTGTATACCGTACCCTACTACTACTACCTCGTCGATACTTTTGACATCTTCTGTTAATTTGATTTCAAGATTTGTTTTCCCGTTCAGGGAAATCTCTTGGGGTTCATATCCTATGTAAGAAAAGAGAAGTTTAATATTCAGGTCGGGAACATTAAGTGAAAACCGGCCATCTGAGTCAGTTGTTGTTCCTGAAGTGGTACCCTGAATAACAATTGTTACACCTACAAGCGGTTGGCTATTTGCTGCATCAGTCACACGTCCAGTGACAAGGCTTTCAGCAACCTCAATATCATTTGTATTAGAAACTAACAAAGGATGATCCTTCGCAAAACCTATTTGATAGATAAATATCAAAAGTATGACACTAACAATTTCTCTCATTTTTTAGACTTTTAGTTAGAATGCTGATAGTTTGATTCGCAATTTATCGTGATTGTAAAAGTAGGTGCTTGGCCTCCAAGTCATCATATCCAAATGTATCAGATAGCCTAACTATATGTCTCAATTTGACGCAGTCCTTTTGTCACACTACGACGTACATCCGTAACAAATAAAAATACAAACAATTAACATACAACAATTTAAAAACAAAATAATAATCGAATAATTATGAACAATAACAATGTAAGCGATCGCTATCACTGTTTATTCCCGGGCAAAACCTATAATTTAGCCCTTATATGAAATCAAATTATTAACATATTAAAATAGAAAATGAAAAAATCAGGGTTTTTAATTTTATTCGTGACAACACATTTTTTTCTATGGTCTGGTTCTTCGTTTGCACAGAAAAAAAACAACTACTATGTTCCTAAAGCTGAGTCAGCTCCTGTAATCGATGGTATTGGAAATGAGAAAAGCTGGGAGAACGCAGAATGGGCCTATATCAATCAACCATACGATGGCACCAATTTACCTGATTCAACTGATTTCTACGGACGCTATAAAGTTTTGTGGACCGATTCGAGACTGTACGTTCTTATGGAGATTACCGATGATAAGCTTGTTGACAATAGAGCGAACCCAACATCCAATTACTGGGAGGATGATTGCACCGAATTTTTTATAGATGAAGACAACATACACGAAGGACATGAATGTGGAAATAGCGCCTACAATGCCTTTGCATATCACATTGCAGCAGTTCCCAGGGATAGCTACGATTACGAGAATGGCAGCATTGTTGGGTTTGACGCGCCGGAAGGCATTAACCACGTAATTGATCTCGGTAAAGATTGCAACACGAACAATGCCATGAATTTCGACGATCACGTCAAAGTAAAGATCAATAAAGATGGTAACAAATATACATGGGAGCTTGAATTCAAAATATTCGATAAATCCTATAACGAAAATAGTATTGACAATATACCGGTTAACCTTGAATCAAATAAGGTTATCGGGTTTGCGATAGCTTATTGCGACGACGATAGCGGAAACCGAGATAATATGATCGGAAACATTCCCGAACACAATGATTACAACGGTCCCTATCCTTTCTATCGCTTTACAAATGAATACGGTACACTGACGCTTGTTGATCAAACGACTTCTTCAAAAAAAATAAAACAAAGCGGAGAATCCAAAAATTTGTTTTGTCCTAACCCGGTTAAAAATACGCTCAATTTTAAAATGCCAATCAACGAAGGATCAAAGGCATCTGTTAACGTATATAGTTTTTCCGGCCAACTTCTGTTACATGAAGACCTCTCTCAAAAAAGACAATCTTTGAATATCGCACAATTACCCTCCGGTACTTATGTGGTCGAAATTAACTATGCCGGATCTAGTTATAACCAGGTTATGATCAAAAACTAAAATTAAATACCACTTAAAAATAACAAGTAAATCTATTTTTATGAAAAAGATGGCTCAATTTAGAAAACCCAGATTAACTCTCTACAATTTGAAGAAGGATTGTAAAGATAATTTCCGGATTTACCTGCTTCTTTTATTTCTTACAGTTTTTAGTGCAAACGTTAATTCACAGGAACGAATCACCGAAAACCTGCAATGCACATACGTTGCCAATAGTTTTGGAGGCCCCAAATGGGTTCAGAATTTTATTGAGAACATTAGTGTTACTCCCGAGGGAACTGTTTATACCAATTCATACTGGGATGAAGCCCATCGGGAATACGGAGTTTACACCAAATGTGACGTTATCGGTAATACTAATAAAAAGCCCAACTCGCTTGTTGTAAAAGATTGTAATGGCAATACATGGACTGTTATAAATCCATATTTGCGTTTCACGCTTGGACAGGTGGATCCGGTTCCTACAGGAGCCTTAGCTCCTTACATTTCTTGCAGTGATGGACGTGAGATCAGGAGCATCACTGACCCTTCAGCAATCGCCGTTGACAATCAATGCCGGTTAATTGTGGCTGACAATGGTATAGATCAGAACATTAAGGTTTTTGATATTTCAGGAACTGATGAACCGGTTGTTATTGATACAATCGGGGTTAAAGGAGGTGCACTCGGAGGCACAGAACCTGGCATTATAGAGCCACTAAAATTTTGGGGAATGCGCGGTATTGGAACCGATGCTACTGGCAATTTATGGGTCGCAAATAGCGGTTATCCATCGCAAGTTGGAGGCGGAACCGACTTAAGGCATTTTGATACCAACCTAAACATGGACTGCCAGATGCTTGGCCTGGCCTTTGTTCAGTCGATGGATGCCGACCCGCTTGACCCCACACAAATTTACAGCTCGGGTGAACATTACGAAATCGACTACAATACACCTGCGGGTGATCTGCAAGCGCACTGGAAATACAAGGCACAAACCCTCGACCCGTTCAGGTACCCTGATGACCCACGCCTTGTAAATGCCCTTGAATCAACAATGATCCGTTACATTGATGGTAAGAAGTTCATGTTTTTAACAAATATGTATGCTGAATTTTTATGTGTTTATCGCTTTGACGGTGAAATTGCTGTTCCCTGTGCCTTTTTCTGCGTTGGTTGGGATGGTCTGTGGGAAAAATATAGCTGGCAAATTAATAAACGCCCCAAACTAAAAGATGGAGAAGGAAACAGGTGGATGTGGCGCGACAACAATGGAGATGGTCAGGTTCAGAAAGAAGAATTTACTGCCTACGATATTAAGTATCCGTATATTAAAGGGATTGAGATTGATAAGAATGGGAATGTTTATCTCGGAAGCAGGTTTCTTTGTTACTTTCCGGCCAATGGATTGGATAAAAATGGTGTTCCTAATTATTCATCGTCAACAATGGTTACATCAAACTCGCCTTACACCTATTCAGGAGGAGATATGTCGCGCATCAAATATGTTGATGACACCGATGTAATGTTTTTTGCAACAGGTGCTGGCTATCCTTTCTTTAGCGATATTATCAGGTATAAAAACTGGAGTAAAGGAGAGCGGGTTGCCGATACCCTGCATATTGGAAAGCCCTCTACAACTTTTACTGCAGATGACAAATACATCTATTTAAATGTAGGTAAAGAAGGTTTGTATACAAATACAATGGCTGAGATTGATATTTGGGATGCCGAAACACTTGAACCTGTTGGTTACATTTTGCCTGGACCTGAGGTGAATAATTTCAGCGGGATGATGGATTTAATGTATGCCATTCAGGTATCAAAACTTCCCGGCGGAGAACGTATTATTGTTGCAGAAGAAGATTATTATGGGAAAGGTATCATTTATAAATGGTGTCCGGATGGTAATTGCAATACGCCCGATTTTTCGGTTAAGCTCACTTCTCCCCGACCAGACACGGCTTACCTGAATACAGGAAATGTGGTTTTCGAGGCATCTGCTGTTACCAGCAGCATTCCTGTTTCTAAAGTCGAATTTTATGCCGACAATGTTAAAATTGGAGAAGACTTAAGCAGTCCGTACAGTTTTACATGGGAAAACCCGGGTATTGGTACACACATGGTTTATGCAAAAGCCATTGGCGAAAACAATTCAAGCGCCAAATCAAATTACTTTGGACTAAAAGTTACTGACGGAAAACCGCTGATATTCCTTCAGGCCCCAATGGAACTTTATAATTATTCGATGTTTGATACGGTTACATTTGCCGCTGAAGCCCAGGACTTTGACGGAACCATCCAAAAAATTGAGTTCTTCGCAAATGATGCGTTAATCGGTGAATCAACTTCCTCGCCAATCAGGTTGCAGTGGGAAGGCCCTGATGCCGGGAACTATACTATTTATGCAAAGGTTACTGACAACGATGGCAACACTGCCATTACGCCAACAATAAACATAACTGTATCGGATAAGTACGAGAAAACGTTCATACTTCCTGAAAATAACCTGACAATCCAAAGTGGCGGTAATTTCGACATTAGATTGGATACCGAAGGACAGAATGGTATTAAAAGCATTGCCTATTACAACGGAGATGAACTACTCACAACCATTTCTGAACCTCCATACCTTTATAACGTGAGCAATGCCGAAGCAGGCGTTTATAAAATCTCAGCCGTTATAACACTCTCTGACGATAGGTTGATGAAAGCCGACGGACCATCAGTTTATGTACTTTCGCCTGTTTTCGACTGCGAACATAAAGGTATGCTGAACATCGACTTCTGGGATAACATGACGGGTTCTGACATTACCAGCATTCCAACCGGGAACTTGCCATCTATTTCAGGAATGGTTGACATTTTTGAAGGCCCAACCGGAAGAGGCGAAAATTATGGTGAACGCATTTGCGGGTACATTTGCCCTCCACAAACCGGCGATTATACCTTCTGGACTTCTGGTGATGACAATAACCAGATAAGTATCTTGTTGCCCGGAACTGACACCTTAAAAGTTCTTGCTTATGTAAACGGATATACCATGCCGCGAGCGTGGGACTGGATGGCAAGCCAGCAATCGGAACCAATTCATTTGGAAGCAGGACAGATGTACCTGGTTGAAGGTTTACTGCAACAAGGTGGCGGTGGCGACAACTTTGCTGTGGGCTGGCAGTTGCCCGACGGAACGCTGGAACGCCCGATCCCCGGCAATCATCTTATCCCGCTGTATAACCCGCTGACACTGAAAGATGATGTGCAGGTTAAGATTATTTCTCCGGTTGAAGGTGCAGTGATTAGTAATAAGGATTCAATAACCATCGTTGCCGAAGTTTCAAAAGGAATATCTGAAGTTTCTTCCGTGAAATTCTTTACCAGTTCCTTAAAGATGATTGGAACTGATAAAACTCCGGAGTCCAACCTATTCTCGTTTAAAACAAAACTAACTACCGGAAAATATAAACTCTCGGCCAAAGGAATGTTCAGGCACATTATAACGATCCCTTCAGAACCGGTAAATATAACTGTTTCTGATATCCCCTCCGGAATTGGAGGAATAGCCGAAAATGAAGGCAACTTGGAGGTTTTTCCTAATCCACTGACGAAGGGCTCATTAACCATTAAATTACCGGAAGGATCGAAGCAATTAAACATCTTTGATATGACCGGGAAGCTGATTTACCAGATGCAAGTTTCTAAAATGACCTATTCAATAGACAAATCTTTGTTTAAAACGGATGGAGTTTATCTTGTAAATGTATTGACCAATAATCACTCTACATACAGTAAGAGAATTCAGGTCAGTAAATAACTCAAAAAAACAGGAGAGCTCAATTCCGAAATACATGGAGTTATGCTCTTCTTGTTTTCAGCCATTTTGGTGCATCGTGTTCACCGGTTTTACCCGCCTTAAAAAATTCACAAATAAAATTCGATGAAGAAATTTAAACTTAGTATTTTAATTACCCTTTTATTCTGTCTTTCGTTTGGATTTATTCAGGCCCAGGACAAAGTCGTTTTCATGGGTAATTCGATTACCCAGTTCTGGAGTAGTACACACCCTGCTTTTTTTACAGGAAAACCTTACATTAACAAAGGAATAAGTGGTCAAACCACCTCTCAAATGTTGAATCGGTTCGATGCTGATGTCATTCAGCAAAACCCTTCAATAGTGGTTTTTCTGGGCGGAACAAATGACATTGCTCAAAATGGTGGTCCAATCACCGTCGAACAGATTATGAATAATATCAGTACGATGGCGCAAATGGCAAAAACAAACGGAATTCAGGTTATTCTGTGTTCAGTATTGCCCGTTTATCAGTACAACTGGAGGCCTGAGATTAAACCCATTGAACAAATCATTGCGCTCAATGAACTGATTAAAAAATATACCGAAGAAAATGAAATGGTGTATTGTGACTTTTATTCTCCGCTTGTAAATGAAGAAAAAGGATTAAAATCGGAGTATTCAAATGATGGAGTTCACCCGAACCTGGCTGGTTACCTGGTTATGGAACCCATTGTGGTATCAGCAATTCAAAAAGCAATTGCTAATACCTTAACCAACGCTTTACCTGAAAAAACAATTGCAGCCGATAAATTCGAAGTATATCCAAACCCGTTTAAACACGGTTCCCTTACAGTGAAGATTCCCAAAGGTGGGGGTAATCTGTGTGTAACTGATTCAAATGGCAAAAAGATTTTTCAGGAACAGGTAAATCAGAAAACCTTTACAATCGACAAAAGTGTCTTTCAACAGAATGGCATTTACATCATTAATGTTTTCAGCTCAGGAAAAGTTTACAGCACAAAAGTTGTCTTCTCAAAATAGGTTTCAAAAACAGGTTAGAGAGTACCAGCGCCAGGTAACTGACATCTGGTATTCTCTCTTTATTTAAATGCAGAACGAAACAAAAACTACAATGCGGAACATTTTCAAGAAATCCATACCGGTTACATTGCTCATCATTATATTTTCCGCTTTATCACTCCCGGCGAAAATTGTACTCCCGTCCATTTTTTCTGATAACATGGTGTTGCAGCAGCACACAAAAGTCGCCATCTGGGGCTGGGGAGTGCCAGGACAAACCGTAAAAATTGTAGCCGGGTGGAACACCAAAGATACCGTCAGCGCAAAAGTTAATAACCAGGCGAAATGGGAAACCACGATTCAAACAAGTAGCGCCGGTGGTCCCTACTCCATTCAGTTTATGGGCACTTCCAATATCATGCTGAATAATGTGATGCTTGGCGAAGTATGGCTTTGCAGCGGTCAGTCGAACATGGAAATGACTTTTGAGTGGGGTATAAAAAACGGGGAACAGGAGTTAAAAAATGCCAATAATCCGAACATCCGTGTTTTCAACGTTGATAAAATTGCTGCTGAATATCCGCAATTGGATTGCAAGGGAGCGTGGGCAACAACGACACCAGAGACCATCCTTAAAACAAGTGCACTGGCCTATTTCTTTGGCCGTGAGCTACAGCAGAAACTAAATGTCCCGGTCGGAATTATTGTTTCGGCCTGGGGTGGAACTCCTGCTGAAGTGTGGATTGAAAAAAGCCGTATCGAAAACAATCCTCTGCTAAATAAAAACAAGTACAATGAACGCTACGACTGGTGGCCCGATGCTCCGGGAGCACTTTATAATTCGATGATTGCGCCGGTTGTTCCGTTTGCTGTTGCCGGTGCAATCTGGTACCAGGGTGAGGCCAACCGCAACAATTACCCAATCTATTCATCGCTGATGAAAACGCTGATTGAGAACTGGAGAACCAATTTCAACCGCGATTTCCCATTCTATTTTGTCCAGATTGCCCCATTCAAATATACCGATAGTGGAAATTCTCATTTTCTGCGTGAACAGCAGGAAATGGTTACCAAAACAGTCCCAAAAACCGGGATGGTGGTTGTTTCCGATTTGGTGGACGACATCAACGACATTCACCCCAAAGACAAGTTAACCGTCGGGAAACGACTGGCAGCTTATGCTTTGGCCGAAGTTTATCTTCAGAATATGGGCGAATACAAAAGTCCTGTATTCCAATCCATGCGAACAGAAAAAAACAAACTGATTCTGACTTTTGACAATGCAACAGAACTAAAGTGTGCTGGCAAAAAACCGGAGCATTTCCTGATTTCGGGCGATAACAAAAATTTTGTAAAAGCCGATGCCAAACCAGAAGGCAATACAGTTGAACTTTCATCGGAACAAATAAAAATTCCGGTGGCAGCAAGCTATTGCTTTGACGATACTACACGTGCCGATGTTTTTAAC
>JAEWME010000136.1 GCA_023393265.1 Bacteroidota bacterium
CAATCAGCACCTGCGCTCCTTTTTTTATCATCTCGCGGGCCTGCTCAATTTGCCTTTTCTGGTCGTTGTTTGCAACTTCAACCATTGCCACGGCGCCCTTGCTTTTCAGGTTTTCCACCAGGTGATCTCGGTCTTTTAGCCAACGTTCGTTGTCGTAGTTGTGAATGAGGATTCCGATTTGCGGCGTTTTTTTCTGGCACGACGACAGAAAGCCGAAACTCACGACAAAAAGTAAAATGGCGATTAATCCTGAAATCTTCATGAGAGTAGGTTTTATAGGAAACGGGGCTTAAGTTACTATTTATCTTGTTAAACCGGGAAGAATCCTGTGACTGTTTGATAGCATTCCACGCACGTATGCTAAAAATTCGCGAGGTGTTCGTACAGGCTTTGAACGGGTAGTCCCATCACATTGTAAAACGACCCGTCAATCCGGGTGATGCCAATGTAGCCAATCCATTCCTGTATCCCGTAAGCACCAGCTTTGTCGTATGGCCGGTAGTTTTCAAGATAAAATCTGATTTCGTTGTCGTCCAGCGGTTTGAACCAGACGTCGGTTGATACAGCGAATGAAACTTTCTTCTCGGCAGAAAGCAGGCAAACACCTGTTACAACCTGGTGCTTTTTGCCCGAAAGTGCACGTAGCATCGCAAATCCTTCGTCGTAACCGGCTGGTTTGTTCAGCACTTTTCCGTCGAGCCACACAATGGTGTCGGCTGTAATAATCAGTTGATTGTCTTTTACCTCGAATGCAGCAGCTTTTTTCTCCGCCAGGAAAACCGGGATTTCTGTCATTCCCAGGTTTTCAGGAAAGTCTTCAGGAGTGTCTTTGGTTTCTACCGAGAATTCCAATCCAAGGTCGGCCAGCAACTGCTGTCGTCGTGGTGATTTGGATGCCAGGACAAGGCGATATTTTTTGAGGTTTTCGAGCTGCACTGTGGTTTGTTTGATGATTACCGGAGTGATTCTTTAATCTGCTTTTATGCCACGAATCTCCTGTCCAAACCATTTTTGCTGAGAGCGCATGGTTTGTTCAATCACATCGCGGGCGCAGGTTTCGCCGCCTTTCCGGTCCGAAATGTAGTGGGCAATGTTTTTCACTTCAACGACAGCGTCAATCGGGCAGGTTGCCACGGCCACTTCTTTCATAATGTCGAAATCGACCAGGTCGTCGCCCATATAGAGAATCTCTTCTTTCCGGAGGTTTGTTTTTGCGCAAAAATCTTCGAGACATTCCGTTTTGTTGAACGAGTTCAGGTAGATGTGCTCAACGCCCAGCTTCTGGTAACGCAGTTTTATCCGTTCGGTGTTTGCCCCGGTAATGATGGCGATTTGAAAACCGGCTTTCAACGCGGCGCGAATGGCAAATCCGTCTTTAATGTTGGCCGTTCTCATTGGGTCGCCGTTTTCGTCCAATGTGGCGGTATCTTTCGACAAGACGCCATCGACATCGAAAATGAAAGCTTTGATGATCTGAAGTCGTTCTTTAAAAAATGTCATGCTCCGATTTTTTGTTTAGCTGAAAAATGCTTTCCGACACAAAACTATAGATTTTCCGGTATTCAGGCTTGTGTTCGAGCATTTTTAAGTGCGCCTGAATCACGTTTTCGTCGTTGCGCCGGGCTGGCCCTGTTTGTGCCGCGATTGGATGAAGATGTTCGACTTTCGTGGCCGTTTCGTGGATGAGCGGTTTCAGCAAATCGAAACTTATTTTTTTATCGCGAAGCAAATCGGCACCAATGGCATAAAAATGATTCACAAAATTGTTGACAAAGACTGCCGCGAGGTGCAGTGTTTTTCTTTCCTCAGAATCAATCTGGCGAACAGTATCCGAAAGTTTTCCTGCCAATTCCTGAAGTTTCAGGAGCATGGATGGATGGACTGCTTCCAGACAAATCGGGATCGATGAAAAATCGACAGTACGTTCTTTTGAAAAAGTTTGAAGCGGGTAGAAAACGCCATAATTCATAGTGAAGCCTTCCATGACGCTCATAGGCACACTTCCCGCCGTGTGAACGATGAGTTGGTTGTTGGCCAACGTCAGGTTTTCGAGTATTTCCTGAATGGCGGTATCTTTCACTGCAATCACATACAAATCGGCATCTTTTTTCAATGCAGCCAATTCGGTTGTATAATCAGTTTCAAGTTTGTTGGCAAGCGCTTTCGCCGATTCCTGCTTTCTGCTGTAAACCTGTACAATTTCAATGTTTTTTGCTTTGAACGCCAGTCCCAGTTGGGTTGCCACGTTCCCGGCACCAATCATTACAACTTTTTCGATCATGAATTTTTAATTTGAGCGAAAGTTAAGAAAAATGAAGTTTTAGTTTTCCTGAAAAAAATGAGCGGATAACCAGAAGTCGTCCGCTCATTTGATTGGTATAATTGGAATTGAAAAATGCGCTTAACCGAGTCTTTTACTTACAACGTCCCAGTTGACGATGTTCCAGAAATTGTCGACATACTCAGCCCTGCGGTTTTGGTAGTGCAGGTAGTAGGCATGTTCCCAAACGTCGAGGCACAGCAGTGGTGTTCCTTTTTTGTCAACTACATCCATCAACGGGTTATCCTGGTTGAGTGTGTCGGTTACGAAAAGATTATTGTCTTTTCCGGCCACCAGCCAGGCCCAGCCGCTTCCGAAGTGTTTCTTGGCTGCGTTGGCAAACTCTTCCTTGAATTTATCCATCGACCCGAAGCTTTTGTCGATAGCCGCTGCCAGTTTGGCCGATGGAGTCGTTTTTTTTGGACTCATGTTTTCCCAAAATAACATGTGGTTATAATAGCCACCGCCGTTGTTTCTAACCGCTGCGCTCTGTTTGCTGATTCCGGCAAAAAGCGTATTCAGGTCCATCTCGCCGGCAGGACTGTCCTTGA
>JAEWME010000142.1 GCA_023393265.1 Bacteroidota bacterium
GTCTTGTATTTATTGATAATATCTAATGCAACTGGTAAAATTGGAATCTTAACAGGGTTATCAGTTTTTGCTCTGATGGTGTATAACCAAAACTGCCGATCAATGCCAATCTGGATGTTCTCAGGCGATAGGTGCATTACATCAATGTATGCTAATCCTGTGTAACACCCAAAAACAAATAAATCTTTGACGTATTGCAACCGGGGAATTGAGAATTCTTTTTCTTCGATTCTTTTTAATTCCTCTTCAGAAAGAAATCCTCTTTCAACCCGATTAAACTTCTGTTGAAAAGAAATGAAAGGATCTTTTTCCAGCCATTCATATCTTATAGCCATCTTTATCATCTTCCTAAGACGTTCAATGTGTTTCATTACGGTATTGTTTTCCATTGGCCGATGATGATCAACTGGCGAATGTTTTCTGAGAAAATATTCAAAATCAACCAAAAATTTGTAATTCAGACTTTTCAGATATATGTCAGAAGTCTTGTGCTTTTCTTTTAGGAAAAGCATTATATATTTCTGAGTTGTAAAATAATTTTTTAATGTTCCCCATCTTAGGGTTTCTTTACCGTTTGTGTTGTGATAGTCGATCAGTTTGCACAAGGTCATATCAGAAATATCCAAACCTAAAAACTTATTTTTAATCGCTTCAGGAGTTACAATTTGCTTACTCAGTACAAGTTCCTGGTAGTATTGTACCATCATCTTTCGAATTTGTTCCAGATAAGAGTTTAATTGCTTATTGTCACTTGATGAAGGTTTAGCCATGCCTTTTCCGATGTTCCAGCTTTCTACAGGAATCCTTCGCTTAATTGAGATTTCGCATCGTTTGGAATTGACGGTAATGCGAGCGTAGATAGGGGCTATGCCCTTTGTCATTTTGTTCATACGAAGAACAAAATGAATTCCTAATGTTACTTTTTCCATAATGATTTTTTTTAATTTTTATAATTTAAAAAGGTTCACGAAATTTGATTGAATTTGGTCGCTAAACGAGTCAAAATGATTCAAATTCAATCAATATAAATGTCAATAAATAACTGTAATACAAATAGTTATATCAACATTCGTGAACCAAATATAAAAATTTAAATAGGTCACCGGTTAGTTCACATTCAAACTAGTTTTAATTGGCTTATTTTGATATGATAAAAAAGCAAAAAGACCGCTAAATCAATGATTTGCGGTCTTTTGATTGGGTCTGGTACCCTATTTTGTCGGGGTGGCCGGATTTGAACCGACGACCTCGTCGTCCCGAACGACGCGCGCTACCAAGCTGCGCTACACCCCGTGCAATGTTGATGTGTTTTTAATTGCGGTGCAAATCTAAAATTTTCTCAGGAAAAACATGCTCCTTTCAGTAATAAATTCTTCAGCTTATTGCTTTTTTTTGCTCTCCAACCGTCTGACCTGAAAATAAGAAACCGTTTCAGAACAAGTATCTGAAACGGTTCTTCTAATCCACACAATCAATCCACACTAAAAAACCAATCACCACTAATTGCGAAAATGATTTGCCTTTTCTCTCTTAGCCTAACCTTTCCTCTTAAACAAATCAAATATCTATTGGTCATGCAGTTGCGTTGAATTAATGCACTGATTCGAAATTCATTGACATAAACGAATTTTTGAAAAAAAGGTTTTCAGGAAAATGAGTTTTTTTAGAAAAAAAATACCTCGGAAAGTAATATCTGAAGTATTTAATGGTCTTTTTTGGGAAAAATTAGTCTTCCTGAAGGCTTAAACGTGTTCCACGAGCCATTGAAATCAAATTTGGGTTGGTAATCAAAATCTGACTGACACCATTTCTCATCGCTGTAAATCCATTGTCAAGTTTTGGGATCATTCCATCCTTAATAATGCCTTCCTCCTGAAGTTGTTTGAACTTATTGTAACTGAGTTCGGGGATCACTGAATTTTCATCGTCAGGATTCATTAGAACTCCTTTCTTCTCGAAGCAGTAGAAAAGATTAACCGAGTAGTAATTCGACAACTCGATGGCCAGATCGGCTGCAATGGTATCGGCATTGGTGTTGAGCAATTGCCCGTATGTGTCGTGAGTAATTGGTGCCATCACCGGAACAACTTCTTCGTTGAGCAAGAGCCTCATTTCAGAAGTGTTTACACCCATGATGTCGCCGACAAATCCATAGTCGATCTCTTTTACCGGGCGTTTTTTCGCTTTAATTACATTCAGATCCGCTCCGGTTAATCCGATCGAATTGCAACCGCGGGCCTGGAGTCCTGCTACAATCTTTTTATTGACCAATCCGGCATAAACCATGGTCACAACATCAAGTGTTTCTTCGTCGGTAATCCTTCTGCCATCAACCATTTTGGTTTCTATTCCCAACTTTTCAGAAAGGGTAGTGGCTAGCCTTCCGCCTCCGTGAACCAGAATTCGTTTTCCCCTGATCTGAGAAAAATGATTGAGTAACTGATCAAGCGATTCTTTTTCTTCAACAACTTTTCCGCCAACTTTAACAATGGTCAATCTTTCCATAAATAAGTGCCTAAAGTTTTAAGTGCCTAAAGTTTTAAGTGCCTAAAGTGCATAGAGTTCAGAGTGCCTAAAGTTTTAACTCCGAACTTCAGGCACTCCGAACTTTTTATTTTAACTCGTCCAACATCATTTTTAAAACAGCCTGCGCTGAGAACAACCTGTTTTCAGCTTCAGGAATAACAATCGAATTGGGGCTGTCAATCACTTCGTCAGACACAATCATATTACGCCGAACCGGCAAACAGTGCATAAACTTAGCATTATTTGTTACAGCCATTTGCCGTGCCGATACTGTCCAGTCGCGGTCTTTCGAAAGAATTTGTCCGTAATCTGAATACGATGCCCAGTTTTTTGCATAAATAAAGTCTGCGCCTTCAAATGCTTTCATCTGGTCGTATTCCGGTTTCAATCCGCCCATAAATTCGGGAGCCAGCTCATAGCCTTCCGGATGGGTAACCACTACCTCATAATCGGCTGCAAGCATCCATTCAACAAACGAATTTGGCACGGCCTGCGGCAAAGCCCGGGGATGAGGTGCCCAACTCAATACCACTTTGGGTCTTTTTTTTGTTTTATATTCTTCAATGGTCAGATGATCGGCAAACGATTGGAGCGGATGTCGGGTTGCTGCTTCCATGCTTACCACCGGTACTCCGGAATAGTCGATGAACTGCTGCAATATTTTTTCCTGATAATCGTCTTCGCGGTTCTCGAAACGGGCGAAAGAACGCACGCCAATAATGTCGCAATATCTGCCGATAACCGGCACTGCTTCCCTGATGTGTTCCGGTTTGTCTCCATCCATGATTACACCGAGTTCCGTTTCAAGTTTCCAACCACCTTCATTGATGTCGAAAACAATCACATTCATGCCAAGGTTCAGCCCGGCTTTTTGGGTACTAAGCCGGGTACGTAAGCTCGAATTGAAGAATACAAGCAAAAGGGTTTTGTTTTTTCCGAGGTCCTGGTATTTGTAAGGTGATTTTTTTAATTCGAATGCAAGCTTTAATGCTTCGTCCAGATTCTGCAAATCGTGGACCGATGTGAATTGTCTCATTTTTGGTTCGTTTTTTTCTAAAAGGATTGTGCTTAAATAACTTATCTTTCCTTCAATCCGGAATTAAAGATACTTCATTTTTCATTTCCGGAAAGTTATTTTTTTCTCGTGGTAAATTTATTTTGCCCTGATTTGTCCGTCTCCTTCCACTATCCATTTATAGCTGGTTAGCTCTTCGAGGGCCATTGGGCCGCGGGCATGTAACTTTTGCGTAGAGATGCCGATCTCGGCACCAAGTCCGAACTGGGCACCATCGGTAAAAGCTGTAGACACGTTGCAGTAAACAGCTGCAGCATCGACAGATTTCTTGAAAATTTCCTGCGCTTCCTTGTTTTCAGAAACAATGGCTTCTGAATGCTTCGAACTGAATGCCGCAATATGGTCGAGCGCTTCGTCCAGTCCTGAAACGGTCTTTACCGCCATTTTATACGACAAAAATTCTGTTCCGAATGACTCCTCCGTTGCATGTTCAAGTAATTCTGCCGGATATCTTCCGTCGAGCGCCTGGTAGGCTTCATCATCGGCATAAACAACAACGTTGCTTTGTGGTAAAATTGTTGTCAGTTCTGGCAAGTCAGCAAGGCGTTTCCGGTCAATAATCAGGCAATCGAGCGAGTTACAGACACTCGGGCGGCGCGTTTTTGCATTGTTGATGATGGCCGCTCCCTTTTCCACATCGCCCGATTCATCGAAATAAGTGTGACAAATGCCGGCGCCGGTTTCAATGACTGGAATTGAACTATTTTGGCGAACAAAATTTATCAGGCTTTGTGAGCCGCGCGGAATGATTAAGTCGACCAGCCCGTGTGCATGAAGCAATTCCGCAGTTGCCTCACGGTCGGGAGGAAGCAATGCAAGTATGTTTTCATCCATATTATGGCTGCGCAAAACCTCGCGGATTACTTTCACGATGGCCAGATTCGAATCGTTGGCGTCGCTTCCGCCTTTCAAAACGCAGGCGTTTCCCGATTTCAGGCAAAGCGAAAAAACGTCGAAAGTGACATTTGGCCTTGCTTCATAGATAATTCCAATTACGCCGAAAGGGACACTTATTTTGCTTATTTTAAGACCATTGGATCTGGTTGTTTCTCCCAGTAAACGACCAAGCGGAGAGGGAAGTGATGCAACATTTCGAATGTCGGCTGCAATCCCGGCAATTCGCTCTGCTGTCAGCATCAACCTGTCGTATTTCGGGTCTTTTGGATCCATCCGTTCCAGGTCTTTGGAATTTTCCTGAAGGATAAATTCCGTTTGTTTGATTGCTGCCCCAGCGACATCTTCCAGTATCCGGTTTATTTTTTCAATCGAAACAAGGTTTAGTTTTCGGCTGGCTTTCACTACCAGACCGAGTTGTTCTTTTACTGTCATTTTCTTCAATTTTTCATTTCGCTTCTACTGAAATAATCAGAAGAAGGTTTTTAATTTCCCAATATAAATGAACCTGATTCATTGGTGATAAAAAAAGCCCCCTTCCTTGGGGGGAAGGGGGAATTTAACTCAGGATATGCTGCCAAAAAGTAAAGGCAAATATAAGGGGTCTATGAAAAGGGTATCAGTACACAAATCCCGAGTAAATATTTCATTCCACTAAATACAGATAATCGTAATGTACAAGTGCTTTTTTATTTTTATTTCCTTTGAATTTCTCTGCTTTTTCTGAATTGTATTCCGCTTTGCCAATGCCAATCAGCTTACTGTTTTCATCCTTTATCCTGATCAGGTCGCCTTTTTCGAAAGTGCCCGTGATAGATGTTATCCCAACCGGAAGCAGGCTGGTCGCATGATTCGAGAGCAATGCCGACTTAGCTCCTTCATTGACAAACACTTCGCCTTTGGCAAAACTTTCAGAATACGAAATCCACTTTTTTACATTCGAAGATTTTTTCTTCTCCGAAACAAAGGTTGTATGTACCACATCTTCCTCCGGGTTCATAATCCGGAGCAAAGTATTTTCCTTCATTCCATTAGCGATGTGGACATTGATTCCACCTTTGGCTACTTTCCGGGCAATGTGATATTTCGTGAGCATTCCGCCGCGTCCGAAACTCGATTTTGTGGTCGAGATGACTTCTGTCAGTGGTTTGCTTTTCGAGCTTACCTGCGTGATTACCTTTGATTCAGGTAGTTCCGGCGACCCGTCGTAGATGCCGTCGATGTTACTCAGGATAATCAATGCTTCCGAGCCTTCCATCGAAGCAATCAGTCCCGAGAGTTCATCATTGTCGGTAAACATCAGTTCTGTGACAGAGATTGCGTCGTTTTCATTCACAATCGGAATTACTTTGTGCTCAATCAGGGTCGAGACGCAGTTTTTCATGTTCAGGTAATGAACACGGTCGCCGAAATTTTCTTTGGTGGTAAGTACCTGTGCACAGGCAATTCCGAATTTACCAAAGTTCTCGGCCCATTTGTTAATCATCTTCACCTGACCGACTGCCGACCATAACTGGCGTGCCGAAACAGTGTCGAGTTTTCGCCCGTTACCTATCTCACCGCGGCCCGCAGCAACTGCTCCGGATGAAACCAGCACAATCTCAACGCCTTCCTGATGAAGTTTGGCAATTTGATCGACCAAATGCGTAATATTGGCATCGTTTAAAGTACCGTCAGACTTGGTTAGAACGTTACTGCCCACTTTGACAGTTATTTTCCCGTATCGAAATTTTGTTTTCAAAATCTGTCAGTTAGCCTTTTTCAATTTTATTGAAGGAGGCGATTAGTCCCTGAATGAGCGATGAACTGAATCCTTTGTGTTCCATTTCGTTGAGCCCCGTGATGGTAATACCCCGCGGAGTGGTCACTTTATCGATTTCCTGCTCCGGATGGCGTCCCGATTCGAGGATTAGTCCTGTTGCCCCTTTCACTGTCTGAGCGGTGATGAATTGTGCCATCTCTGCGCCAAACCCGATCTCGATTCCGCCCTGCATTGCAGCGCGCATGTAGCGTAATGCAAAGGCAATTCCGCAGGATGCAAGTACCGTAGCCGCAGCCATCAATTCTTCAGAAATAATCAAAGCCTGTCCAAGCTGATCAAAAATGTGAAGCACGCGGTTTCGGTCATCCTCCGATTTTACATTGGTGGAAATCAAAGTCATCGATTCGCGGATAGCAATTGCTGTGTTGGGCATAACCCTAAAAATCAATGCTTTTGATTCAGCCGCTTCTTCAAGTTTTTGCAATCCAACACCGGCAACGAGCGAAATTAAAATTTGACTGGACTTCAGAACAGGTTTAATTTCATCAATCACCGCCAAAACCTGGTAAGGTTTGATGGCCAGAATAATAATATCGGAGTTGGCCGAAGCTTCAACATTGTCGCTGGTTACTTTTACGCCCTGCTCCTGAAGGTTTTCGAGCATGTTCAACCGGCGCCGGGTTACTGTAATCGCTCCGGGCTCAATCTGATTCGATTTAATCAGACCTAGTGCGATGGCGCTACCCAGGTTTCCGCCTCCGATAATGGTTATTTTCTGGTCAATCATTTGGCTTGAAATTTATTTTTCGAGTGTCTCACTCAGCGCTGCGACAAAAACATCAGCTTGTTCTTTCGTCAAAGTTAAAGGCGATAGCAGCCTGATGATATTTGTTCCGCTTACGCCGGTAAAAATATGATGTTTTTTTAATAAAACATGACGAATGTCATTAATTTGTTGTTCGAATTCGAGCCCAATCATAAGTCCCAAGCCTCTGACTTCTTTAATGCCTTCGAGCTTTTTTAAACGATCGATCAGGTATTCACCAATTTCCGCTGCGTTTTCAACCAGGTTTTCGTTTTCCATGATCTCTAAAACCGCCAGACTTGCGGCACAGGCAAGGTAATTTCCTCCGAAAGTGGTACCCAACATTCCGTACCATGGCTTAATTTCAGGAGCAATAAGCAAACCACCAACCGGAAATCCGTTGCCCATTCCTTTGGCGACCGTTATCAAATCGGCTTTTACCGAGGTGTACTGATGGGCGAAGAATTTTCCGCTTCTTCCATAACCCGATTGAATTTCATCCAGAATCAGCAATGTACCGTATTGTTTGCAGAGTTTTTCAGCTCCGACTAAAAAAGCAGTGTCAGGCACACGAATACCACCAACCCCTTGAATTCCTTCGATAATGACACCTGCAATTTCATTGGTTTTCAATTGTTCTTCCAGCGCTTTTATATCGTTAAAAGGTAAGATAACTGCATTGGAAGTTGCATTTACCGGCGCAACAATTTTAGGATTATCGGTAACCGCTACTGCCGCCGAAGTACGCCCGTGAAATGATTTGCCGAAAGAAATAATCTTCTTCCGCCCTGTGGCAAACGAAGCCAGCTTTATTGCATTCTCATTAGCCTCGGCACCAGAATTAATCAGGAATAACTGATAATCAGGATAACCACAAGCTTTTCCCAATTTTTCAGCGAGCTCTTTTTGCTGCGGAATTTGCACCGAATTGGAGTAAAATCCGATTTGATCGAGTTGATCCTTAATTCTCTTTACATAGTGTGGGTGAGAGTGGCCAACAGAAATAACTGCATGACCGCCATATAAATCAAGGTATTTGGTTCCGTTTTCGTCCCAAACATAGCAACCTTCAGCTTTTACGGGAGTGATGTCGAGCAATGGATATACGTCGAAAAGATTCATAGTAAAAATGTTACGA
>JAEWME010000194.1 GCA_023393265.1 Bacteroidota bacterium
AATCAGTTCAAACCCGAAGAAAAGCAAAAAGCTGTGCAATTGATTCACTATCTGGCAACCGGTCTGGAAGCGGATTTTGAGTTTAACCAAACCTTCGAAAAATACATTTGCGGAATGCAACCGGAAACGCCTTTGATACGCGAAAGCCTGCTGACCGAAAACGACCGGAATGAATGCGACGATTTGCTGAAATCGGTGATCAAATACTGGCCCGAGTTGAAAAACACCTCGCCCGACGGTTTGCGACAACTTTTTTTCGACCGCACCGGAAAGCTGGATTTCAACCGGATGCCCCATAAACTCTATGTTGAGCGAAAAGCACAGGACGTGCTGCTCGACAAACTGCAATGGAATATTTCCGTTGTGAAACTGCCCTGGATGAACGATCTATTATTTGTGGAATGGTAGTAAAACGAATATGAAAACACTCGAAAATAGAACAACAGCCCAACAAAGCAATAAAGCTTTTTTTCAGGCTAAAAACAGTCCCGGATTTTTTAATGCCCGCGGCGATTTGCAGACAGGTCATCCAAATGACTCCTGGGAGAAAGAGGCGGAGAAAATGGCTGATCTGGCAGCGCCTTCAGGAGAACTCGATCTGGAGTACCAAAATATGGCCAGTGAAGGCTTTTCGGATGCTTCGGTTGAGGCGAAATTAGGTCACAACAAAAACACGGGACAAAAACTCGACACCACGACCCGTTCGGAAATGGAAAACAGTTTGGGCGCCGATTTGGGAGAAGTAAATGTTCACACCGACGAGGAAGCAGCGTTCCTGAACCAAACCGTCGGGTCGAAAGCTTTTACGCATGGCAACGATGTTTATTTCAATTCGGGTAATTACAATCCGGGCAGCAGGGAAGGAAAACATTTGCTGGCGCACGAGTTGACCCACACCATCCAGCAATCCGGTTCCATTTCGGCTAATCTTCAATATGTAATTGGAGATAACCATGATCTCGCTTCGCCCCGGTTTGCCGGTGATCCGATTCTGGAGGCCTGCTTCGACAATGAAAGAACCTTAAGGCAGGGAGCCAGCGGTCCGGCAGTCACAGCCATCCAGCAGGCACTGATTGATGCCGGTTTTCCGTTGCCTCAGTTTGGCGCCGACGGATCGTTTGGAACGGAGACAAAAAACGCGTTGAAAGATTTTCAGCGGGCCTCTTCGCTTGTCGACGACGGAATCGTCGGACCTTCGACGATGTCGGCACTCGACGCCCTGTATTCAGGCGGCGCTCCGGCTTTACCGCCGGCAATACCTGTAACTCCTCCGCCTACTACTGCTCCCACAGTCACCTCCCAAACTTTGATTGCCGCACCCGACGGAACAGCCGATACGCGAACAACAGTGGGCGTTGGAGAACGGGTTCGTTTAACCGGAAATACAGCAGGAACCTGGACGGCTTCTGAAGGAAACATTCTCGGCATTAATACCGGATCGAACGTAATTTGGGAAGCACCCGCTGTAGCCGCGAATCCGATCATTACACTAACAACGCCGGGAGGAGCCACCGCCATAAATTTCACAGTAATCCCTCCCGATTCGCTCGACATGGCAGTTGCCAATCACGACCCGATTGCTGTTGGCACTGCCGGAGCCTGCATGTTTACCAATGTAACAGCACTTCCCCTGAATGTAAGTTTTGGCCGCACACAATGGCTCGAAGTTCCGGGACCGGCCACCGGTGTTACAGGTTATTTCACCCGATTCTCGGCGGCCCAGCTTCGGCACCATCCTAACCCAAGGTATTTACCGTTTAACGACCTGAATACCGGATTAAATGATCATGCCGCCTTCCACAATGCCCCTCCTGCTTTCTCATTCGGCGGTTTCGACTGGGTTATTCCCAATCGGTATAAAATTGATGGCGAACGAGATGCGCAGGGACGACATTTTGTAGATACCACCCAGGAATTCACCATGTTTGACGATGGTACCATGATGATCGACAAATCAGGAGGTTTCGTCATGAGAACAATAGACAATGTAATTACCTAAATAAATGAGCAAAACGAACGAAATAGAACTGCTGGTGAGTGCAATGCGAATCACTGAATCCGACATACCTGCTTTCCAGGTTGGAATGCGAATGACCAATACCAGTAGCGAGCCCATTGCTTTTGAAATCACCGATTCGGCCCTCTTTGTGAATTCCGCAAGAAACATGGCATGGGACCTGGCTGTTCAGAATGGAACGGCTGGGAACATCAGAATAGCGCCACAGGCAAGCGAACAGTTGATGTGGCCGCTGGGGGAAGCGCTGTTCGAATCTTCCGGAGTGTACGAACTAAAACTCGTCATGAAATCGCTTACAGACGTTAAGAAAGTAACCATATTACCCGACTGATGGACAACAAATATTTACTTTTTCTGAAAGATGTAATCAGGGCACGCCTTTATTTGGAGATGAAAGGTGTCGCTATTGAAGTACCGGTATTTCCAAACGGCAAGCCCGGTGATTCGGTCCTTACACAATTTATTCTTGAAAATAAGCTGAGCTTTCCCGAAGTTGTTACCCTCCTTCTGGCGCTGGCCCCGCATATTTCGCCTGAATTGCTTGACGGGATTATTGCAGAGTTTTTACCTGACGGAGGCGATCTCCCTGTATTTGGAGGAGTGAGGGGAAAAAACCACCGTGGTATTCTGCCCACCGGCGAAACGGCACTGTACATTCTCGCCGGAAAAGATGCCGAACTTCGCGCCAAATACAGGTACTTGTTTGCCGAAGATCATTTGTTTGCCAGAAAAGAAGTGCTGCACCTCGAAGAAGTTCCTTTTGGCGAACCGATTCTGAGTGGCCGGCTGATCATGGAACCAGAATTTACCGAGTTGTTCATTAACGGCAAAACGCAGAGACCAAGATTGAGCAGCGACTTTCCGGCACAGTTGATTGAGACAGGTCTTGAATGGAAAGACCTCATCCTGAATGAAAAAACCTCGAAACAAATCGCTGAGATTGAAACCTGGCTGAAACACAACGACACGCTGCTCGACAACTGGAACATGAAAGACCGCATCAAACCCGGTTTTCGGGTGCTCTTTTCGGGCCCGCCCGGAACCGGAAAGACAATGACTGCCATGCTGCTCGGAAAATATACTGGCCGCGATGTTTTCCGCATCGATCTTTCGCTGGTGATTTCGAAGTACATTGGCGAAACCGAGAAAAACCTCTCCAGACTGTTTGACCGGGCGCAAAACAAGAACTGGATTTTATTTTTTGATGAGGCTGACGCCATTTTCGGGAAACGAACCAGCGTGCGCGACGCCCACGACAAATATGCCAACCAGGAAGTATCGTATTTGTTGCAGCGCATCGAATCGCATCCCGGGCTCGTCATTCTGGCGACCAACCTGAAAAGCAACATCGACGCCGCTTTCACGCGACGTTTCAATGCTATCGTCGATTTCGAACCGCCGGGCGCTACCGAAAGACTGGCACTCTGGAAAAACAACCTTCCGAAGAAAATAAAACTCGAAAAAGGCATCGATCTCGAAGAATTTGCCCGAAAATACGAGGTGAACGGCGCCAACATCGTCAACATCATCCACTATGCCTGCCTGCAGACACTCGAACGAAACGCAAAAACCATCAGCGCTGCCGATTTACTCGGCGGGCTTCAGAAAGAATATCAAAAAGAGGGAAAAATGGTTAACCTGATGTAAGCAGAACCGGGAAAACCAATCGGCCATTCAACGCCTGTAATTATTTCAGGAGAACTGTTTGACAAAAGAACAGGAAGATTATTTTTGATCCTGAAATCTAAATTACTAACATCGAAATCTCCATGAAACGAATTTTGCTTCTTTTGAGCCTGAGCCTGATCATTTTTTCTGCTCGGGCTGCAGTAATTGACACCACGCATGTTTTCAGCGAAAAGATGCAGAAAAATGTAAAAGTGGTAGTGATTAAACCCGATAATTATAGTTCTGCCAAAGAGTTACCCGTGGTTTACCTGCTGCATGGCTATTCAGGAAACCAGAACGACTGGATTAATTCAGCCAAAGGTGTCGAAAAGAACGCCGACCAATACAACCTGCTGATTGTTTGTCCGGATGGTAATTACAACAGTTGGTATTGGGACAGCCCAGTTGACCCGAAATCGCAATACGAAACTTTTGTTTCGAAAGAACTGGTTGCTGCCATCGACGCAAAGTACAAAACCATTAAAGACCGCAAAGGACGCGGAATAACCGGACTGAGCATGGGCGGACACGGTGCGCTGTACCTGGCATTCAGGCACCAGGATGTGTTTGGTGCCGCCGGAAGCATGAGTGGCGGTGTCGATATCAGGCCGTTTCCCAACAACTGGGACATGGCGCAGAAGCTTGGAAGCTATGCCGAATTTCCGGAGCGCTGGGAGAAAAACACCGTCATGAACCAACTGAACCTGCTAACGCCCAACTCGCTGGCAATCATCATCGACTGCGGAACCGAAGATTTTTTCTACAATGTGAATGAAAAACTCCACCAGGAATTGCTGTACCGCAACATTCCGCACGATTACATCACACGCCCCGGAGAGCACAACTGGCCGTACTGGACCAACTCGGTAAAATATCAAATGCTTTTCATGAGCAACTACTTCAGCAGCAAAAAATAAAAAGATAC
>JAEWME010000245.1 GCA_023393265.1 Bacteroidota bacterium
GCTTTCTGTTGCGTTGGCTGTTGCTGTCGGATTTATCACTCTTCAGGATGAGAGAAACGAAGAAGATGTTCGTCTTCCGCTTTACTCAGAACCTTTCTACCCTTCTGTTTTTTCTGAAGTCCGTTCGCTGCGGGCGCCTCCTGTTGCCTGATCCGGGCAAAACATTTCAAAAAACAGTACCTGTTTAGTTTTCCGACCAAAGCTTCTGTTGGTTTTGCTTTCCATTTGGAATATCTACAATTCTGTCGGATCAAAATTTTCATTTAAAACATCATCCAATGATCGCAAAAATAGCTGTGATCGTGTTGGCTGCCGGTAGTTTTCTGTCGGGATGCAAAAGTCACGCTCCTGAAAAGACCAGTGAACACGAACACGAAGAAATAAAACTCAAGCTCACGGCCTACAGTGATAAGCTCGAAGTTTTTGCCGAATCCGATCCTTTCTCGACTGAAGAAACCTCGGAAATTCTGGCTCATTTCACCAATCTAAATGATTTCAAACCTCTGGCGGGCGGGGCCGTCACTGCGAGCCTAACCTCCGGAGGACAAACAACAACTCAAACTGTTGATCAACCCTTCAAACCAGGTATTTATAAGTTTAGCCTGAAGGCTGCGCAAGCAGGCACCGGGAAACTATCGTTCAGCTTGCAAACCGACTCAGGAAAAATCGAGATTGAAGTGCCTGACATTCACGTTTTTGCAGACGAGCACGAAGCCATCCATGCGGCAGAAGATGCCCTCCACGCGCAATCCGGTGGAGTGGCTTTCAGTAAAGAGCAGTCGTGGAAAATTGATTTTGCTACCGAAACACCACACTTCGAATCATTTGGACAGGTCATCAAAACCACAGCAATAGTGCGTTCTGCACCATCCGATGAGGTAACCATTTCGGCCAGAACTGCGGGTATTGTGAAATTCACCGGAGATGGATTGCTGGTAGGTAAAAGTATTTCTTCAGGACAAACTTTACTAAATATTTCAGGAGACGAAATGGCCGACAACAACTCTTCGACGCGATTCGCGGAAGCGCGAAACAATTACGAAAAGGCGAAATCGGACTTCGATCGAATGATTGCCCTGGCAAAAGAAAAAATTGTTTCGGACAAAGATTTGCTCGAAAGCAAAAACAAATTTGAGAATGCACAGGCTATTTACAACAACCTGAATACACATTTCAGCGAGAAGGGACAGAACGTGAAAGCAACGATGAACGGGTTTGTGAAGCAGGTTTTCGTTGAAAACGGGCAGTTTGTAGAAGCCGGTCAACCGCTCGTTTCTGTTGCCAAAAATCAATCGCTCTTGCTCCAAGCTGAAGTTCAGCAAAAATATGCTGCGGCTGTCAGCCACGTTAGTTCCGCCATTATACGAATTCCTTCGGAAAATAAAAGTTACACGCTGGCAGAGTTGCATGGAAAAATTGCGGCAATAGGGAAAAGTACGGGAAGCAACTTCCAGATTCCGGTGAGCCTGCAAATCAGCAATAATGGCGATTTCTTCGCTGGAAGTTTTGTCGATCTGTTTCTAAAAGCAAGCGGAGATCAGCAGGTGCTGACTGTGCCAAACACAGCTTTGCTCGAAGAACAGGGAATCTACTTTGTCTTTGTACAGCAACATCCGGAGTTATTCGAAAAACGCGAAATAAAAACCGGCGCTACCGATGGACTGAGAACTGAAATCAAATCAGGGATCAGCGCGTCTGACCGGGTTGTTACAAAAGGCGCCGTGATGGTTAAACTGGCACAGTCGTCGGGCGCACTTGACGCTCACGCCGGGCACGTCCATTAAACGAATTACCATGTTAAATCACATCATCAGATTTTCGCTCAACAACAAATTTATGGTGTTGCTGGGCGCAGCATTGTTGCTGATTGCCGGATTGCAGACAGCAAGCAAAATGGACGTAGATGTTTTTCCTGATCTCACAGCCCCCACCGTGGTTGTTATGACCGATGCACACGGCATGGCTTCTGAAGAAGTGGAGCGGCTGGTCACCTTCCCGATTGAAACGGCGGTAAACGGGGCAACCGATGTTCGCCGGGTCCGTTCGGTCTCGGCGCAAGGAGTTTCGTTCGTCTGGATCGAATTCGACTGGGGAACAGATATTTTCAAAGCACGGCAAATTGTAAGCGAGAAGCTAATCAGCGTGTCGTCACAAATGCCGCTGGGTGTCGGACAGCCAACGCTGGCGCCGCAGTCGAGTGTGATGGGCGAAATATTTTTCATCGGGTTACAGGCCGACAGCACCAGCCAAATGGAACTGCGCACCATTGCCGAGTGGAATGTGAAACCATTGCTACTTGCAACTACCGGAGTTTCGCAGGTTACCATCATTGGCGGCGATTACAAACAATACCAGGTGCTGGCCGACCCACAGAAAATGAAATACTTCGGCGTTTCGATGGACGAATTGGCAGAAGCTTGCAAAAACATATCGCAGAATTCCACCGGAGGTGTGGTTCGCCAATTCGGCAACGAGTTCGTTGTGAGCGGAATAGCCCGTACTTCCGACGTTGATGAAATGGGTAACACGCTTGTAAAGTCTGTCAGTGACAGTCCGGTGCGCATCCGCGATGTGGCTGAAGTACAAATTGGCTGCGCTGTAAAAATGGGATACGCATCGCTGAATGCCAAGCCGGGAATCATCATTTCGGTGTCGAAACAGCCCAATACCAACACGCTCGATTTGACCAAAAGGGTTGAATCGAACCTGGCAACACTGCAAAAAACACTTCCTCCGGATGTGCGGCTCGACACCCGAATCTTCCGACAGGCAGATTTTATCGAAACATCGGTCAATAATGTCAAAAATGCGCTGCTCGAAGGGTCGCTCTTTGTGATCGTCATCCTCTTTCTTTTCCTCGGTAGTTTTCGCACGACGCTTATTTCGCTGACAGCCATTCCATTGTCGCTACTTGGCGCTGTCATTACATTGAAAGCATTAGGCCTGACTATCAATACCATGAGCCTGGGAGGAATGGCAATTGCCATTGGTGCCCTGGTCGACGACGCCATCATCGACGTGGAAAACGTGTACAAGCGGCTCCGGCAAAACCGGTTAAAACCGGTTGCAGAAAGGCTTCCGGCGATTGAGGTTGTTTTCGAGGCATCCAAAGAAATCCGTGCCTCAATCCTGAACGCCACGCTGATCATTATCGTCGCTTTTTTGCCACTTTTCTTTCTTTCAGGAATGGAAGGCCGGATGCTGAAACCACTCGGAATTGCTTTCGTCGTATCGCTGTTCGTGTCGCTGGTTGTCGCCATGACGCTCACCCCCCTACTTTGCAACATGCTGCTTTCAGGAGAAAAATATCTTTCCCGGAACGAAAAAGAGAAGTGGCTCACCCGACAACTGAATGCACAATACAATCGGGTTCTCATTTGGTCACTCAACCACCAAAAGCTGATTATCTCGTCGGCGCTCGGATTGTTCGTGCTGGCACTGGCAACATTCAGCACTTTTGGCCGCAGTTTTCTTCCTGAATTCAACGAAGGTTCGCTCACGATTTCGACCGTTTGCAAACCAGGCACCTCGCTCGAAGAAACAAACCAACTAGGGAACCTGATTGAGACCGAACTGCTTTCTATTCCGGAGGTGAAAAGCACGGCTCGACGAACAGGGCGCGGTGAACTGGACGAACACTCGCAGACCGTAAACAGCGCTGAGATTGATGTAAATTTTGAATTAAAAGACCGTGATGCTGAGGCGTTCAAAGCCGACGTCCGCCACAAACTTGCCGGAATACCGGGAATTGCATCGACAGTTGGCCAGCCACTTGGGCACCGCATCGATCACATGTTGTCAGGAACCCGCGCCAACATTGCCATCAAATTGTTTGGCTCCGACCTGAATCGGCTGTTCTCGCTGGGAAATGAAATAAAAAACCAAATCAATGGCATCGAAGGGTTGGTTGATGTGAATGTGGACCAACAGGTTGAAGTTCCGCAGATTCAGATACGGGCAAACCGCGACAGGCTTGCTGCATACGGAATCACAACCGGACAGTTCAACGAATTTGTCGACATTGCTTTTGGCGGCGAAAAGCTGGCCGATATTTACGAAGGACAACGCAGCTTCGACCTTGTTTTACGCCTGAATAAAGACTACACAGAGTCGATTGATGGAATTCGTTCGGCCTTAATTGATGCACAGAACGGCCAAAAAGTTCCGTTGGAAGAAGTTGCCGCCATCGTTTCTGTTTCAGGCCCAAGTTCGGTGAGCCGTGAAAATGTACAACGAAAGATTGTTGTTTCGGCCAATGTAGCCGGTGCTGATTTGCGCACCGTTGTTAACGAAATACAAAAGCGGGTTTCGGCCAATGTGGCGCTTCCGGAGGGCTACCGCGTTGAGTATGGCGGCCAGTTCGAGAGCGAAGCGCGTGCCTCTCAAACATTACTCATCACTTCTATTCTCGCGATTTTCATCATTTTCCTGCTGCTGTACCAGGAATTTAAAGCGTTCGACCTCGCCGGAATAGTTTTACTCAATCTTCCGCTGGCATTAATTGGCGGTGTTTTTGCCATTTATTTCACCTCAGGAATCCTCAGCATCCCGGCCATCATTGGGTTCATAACGCTTTTCGGTATTGCTACCCGAAACGGGATTTTGCTAATTACGCATTACCGAACGCTACAAAACCAGGGGTTTTCGTTACGCGAGACAATTTTGCACGGATCTGTCGACCGTTTAAACCCCATCCTGATGACCGCGCTGACTGCAGCATTGGCGCTGATTCCGCTGGCCATGCGCGGCAATCTTTCAGGAAATGAGATACAAAGTCCGATGGCAATCGTCATCCTTGGTGGCTTACTAAGCTCCACATTCCTGAACCTGATTGTGGTTCCGCTGGTGTATTTCATGAAAGAAAGCAGAAAAGCAAAACAATTAAAAACAAGCAAATTATGAAGAACCTGACTATATTATTACTCGCACTTTTATTTGCATTCACGGGTTCGGCTCAAAATACTTTTAGCGATTTCCTGAAGTCTGTTGAATCAAATAACCTGCAACTAAAGTCATACCGCGAGTTGGCCACCAGCAGAAAAATAGAAGCAAAAACTGGTCTGACGCCCGAAAATCCGGAAATCGAGTTTGAATATATGCCCGGCGACGTCGCCGGAATGGGAACGATGACTACCACCAAAATCAGTCAGCGAATCGAATTTCCAACTGTTTACGGACAAAAAAACAAACTGGCAAAGCTTGAGCAAAACCAGTCGGAACACGAATTTGAAACCGCACGAATAGAAACACGGGCAAAGGCTTCTGCCTTGTATATTCAGCACATTTCGCTTGCCCAAAAAGCTAATTTATACGAAGAGCGGCAGGCACTGGCTGAAAAGTTACTTCAGGCATTTGGACAAAAGCTTGATCGGGGCGACGCCAGCATACTGGAAGTCAACAAACTGCGACTCGAATTCGCTCAGGCAAAAAAAGCCCGCGCGCTTATTCTCGCAGAACTGGAGGGCAACGAAAAACAACTCACACTGATCAATGGAGGAAAGCCATTTGTCGTTACCAGCAATAATTTTCCGGTTTATCCAGAAATCAGTAAGGACCAATTGATTGAAGCTTACCGGCAAAAAGATCCGGAGTTACAGCTTGCCGGAAATTTGGTTGAAATGGCACGACAGGAAGTCCGAATTGAAAAAAGCAAAAGCCTGCCCGAAATTTCATTCAGCTACGGCTACGAAAAAACGCCGGATGTAAAATACGCCGGTCCTGGTGCAGGACTATCCATTCCGCTGTGGAAAAACCACAACAAGGTAAAACTGGCGCAGGCAAGGCAGCAATATGCCGAAGCACAATTTACAGCGGAAACACAGGCAAGGGAGAATAAGCTTGAAACTAAAATCAGCCAGTTACAAATTATAAAAGTAAGTCTCGACGAAATGCGGGAAACGCTTAGCAATGTGAATTCGGTTGATTTGCTAAGTAAAGCGCTTGAGGCTGGCGAAATATCGCTGATTGTATATATTGGTGAAGTACAATATTTCTTTCAAGCAAGAGAAGATTTGCTCGACCTCGAACAGGAATATTATTTACTATTAGCCGACGTCCAAAAAATCGGACTCTAAAAAAGGTAACAAAAAAGCCATCAACTCCTCAGGTTGATGGCTTTTTGCTTTATCGCGCAGCGAAATCTATTCTTCGTTGTATTCGTCGTCCTTTGTCAGGAGCTCTTCAATAACTTTCGGGTAATGCTGGTATTCCAACTCGTGAATCCGGGCTGCGAGCGATTCAGGCGTATCACGTGCCTCTACAGGACAAGTAGCCTGAAAAATGATTTCTCCACGGTCGTAGTCCTGATCCACCCGATGGATGGTAATTCCCGATTCCTTCTCTTTTGCAGCCAGCACGGCCTTGTGCACATTCATTCCGTACATACCCTTACCACCATGTTTTGGCAAAAGCGCGGGATGAATATTTATAACGGTAAAAAGTTCTGTAAGACTGCGTGGTACAAGCCACAAGAAGCCTGCCAGCACAATAATGTCAATCCGGCGATCATATAATTTATCGAGTATTTCATTGGAGCGGTAAAACTCGTCACGATCGAAAGTAAAGGTTTCGATACCAAGTTTCTCGGCCCTGATCAAAGCATACGCGCTTTCATTATTCGACCAAAGTGAGTCCACAAAAATCTCCTTACTCGCTGAAAAATACTCAATTATCCTCTGTGCATTCGTGCCGGACCCTGAGGCGAAAATAGCAATTCGTTTCATTTAGCGTTTTATTTATTCTTTATGATCAATAGAATTTTAGAATGATTAGTTCAAATGTAGACCTCCCAAACCCTTCATTCAAGCTTTATTCGTCCATTTGTTCGAAATTTGTTTTGAAATATCAGGGGTAAATTTATTACTTTGCATCGAATTTTTTGAAACAATTTTAATATTAACCAAAAATTACAGTTATGTCTGACGTTGCAGCAAAAGTAAAAGCAATTATTGTTGACAAATTAGGTGTTGATGAAAGTGAAGTTACCAACGAAGCATCTTTTACCAACGACCTTGGTGCTGATTCACTTGATACAGTTGAATTAATCATGGAATTCGAAAAAGAATTTGATTTGGCTATTCCGGATGATCAGGCTGAAAAAATCTCAACTGTTGGTGAAGCTATCGCACACATCGAAGCAAATTTGAAATAATCTAAACAAACCACATTTATGGAATTTAAACGGGTAGTCGTTACCGGACTTGGAACCGTAAACCCGCTTGGCAATTCTATCGAGGAATTCTGGGAAGGCCTGAAAAATGGGAAAAGTGGCGCTGGCCTCATCACCCATTTCGATGCCAGTACACACAAAACTACTTTTGCCTGCGAGCTTAAGAATTTCGACCCTTCAATTTATGTTGACAAAAAAGAGATCAGGAAACATGATCCCTACACCCTTTATGCTTTTGCTTCTGCAGAGCAAGCTGTGGTTGACTCGGGTATCGATCTCGAAAAGATGAACAAAGACAGGGCCGGAATCGTTTGGGGTGCCGGAATTGGAGGTTTACAAACCTTCTTTGAAGAAACGTTGAATTACAAGCACGAGATGCCGCGTTATTCTCCGTTCTTCATCCCTAAAATGATTGCCAACATTGCGGGTGGCCTGCTTTCTATCCGTTACGGATTCAGAGGCCCGAATTTCACAACGGTAACTGCATGTGCCTCTGCCTCTCATGCCCTGATTGAAGCGATGAACTACATTCGTATGGGCAAGGTTGATGTCTTCATCGCCGGAGGTTCAGAAGCAGCAATTAATCCGGCAGGCTTAGCCGGATTCAACTCCATGCGTGCCCTTTCTACCCGAAACGATGATCCATTAACAGCATCCCGTCCTTTCGACCTGGACCGCGATGGATTTGTAATGGGAGAAGGATCCGGAGCCCTTATTCTGGAAGAATACGAACACGCTGTAAAGCGTGGCGCTAAAATTTATGCTGAAATGCTTGGCGGAGGCATGTCTGCCGATGCTTACCACATGACTGCACCAGACCCGGATGCAGGCGGCGCAACCCTCGTAATGAAATGGGCTTTGGAAGACGCCGGTTTGAATCCTGAAGATGTTGACTACATCAACGTTCACGGAACTTCAACCCCGCTTGGAGATATTGCAGAACCAAAAGCTATCCTGAAATGCTTTGGAGAACATACCTATAAAATGAGTATCAGTTCCACCAAATCAATGACAGGTCACTTGCTGGGAGCCGCAGGAGCTGTTGAAGCCATTGCGTCGATCCTTGCAATTCGGGATGGTATTATTCCTCCAACAATCAACCACTTTACCGACGATCCTGAAATTGACCCAAAAATCGATTTCACTTTTAACGTCGCTAAAGAACGCAAAATCAATGTTGCTTTGAGCAATACCTTTGGTTTTGGAGGTCATAACGCTTCTGTTATTTTCAAGAAAATTTAATAAAAGTGATACGAACCATCGTTCAAAGAATAAAACTCTTTTCTTCTTCTAGAAAAGAGTTTTATTTGTTTTTGAAATCGTTGCTTGGCTTCTATCCCACAAACCTGCGGGTTTACGACATTGCAGTCATTCACAAGTCGGCCTCCAAAATCGACTCGCAGGGAAACTATATTAATAACGAACGCCTCGAATACCTCGGCGATGCTATTCTGGGCGCTGCTATTGCCGACTTTTTATACAACCGTTTTCCAAACCAGGACGAGGGCTATCTCACCCAAATGCGCTCCAAACTGGTCAACCGGAGTTTTCTCACACAACTGACTTACCAAATCGGGCTGAACCACTACATTCAGTCCAATACGACCTCCACCATCGAGTCGAGTCACATTTATGGTGATACACTCGAAGCACTGATTGGTGCCATCTACCTTGACAAAGGTTATCCGGAAGCAAAAAGATTCATTACCAGAAAATTGCTAAATAACTATGTCAACCTTGCAGAGGTTCAAAATACCAATAGCAATTATAAAAGCCAGTTGATCGAGTGGTCTCAGAAAAACAAAAAGGCAGTTTCGTTCGATACGGTCGACGAAAGCAAAAACGACGGTAAACAGCCTTGGTTTGTGGCCAGCATCGAAATTGATGATAAAGTACTCGGAAGAGGCTCTGGAACATCGAAAAAAGAAGCTCAGCAAAATGCTTCAAAGGAAGCGCTGGAACAAATTAAAATTGCTTTTGCTGAAAATCCGGATGAAAGTTAATTGGTTCAAATTCCGGTTTTTCTGTTCGAATGACGTATTTTCGCACAAAACTTTTTGTTAGTCAGTCAGGACCAAAAATTCTTTCTGTCTTCAAATAACATAACCATTTCCGGCCAAACAACCTGTGTTAAATAAAGTTAAGCACTTATCTCCGCTGATTTTAAAGGCTATCTTTGCATCATGAACAAAAGGGTAATTGTGACATTGATCGTTTTAATGATTTTGGTGATGACCAGCCTGATTCTGGTTCAGACCAATTCGATCAGAAAAGCGCTTCAACTTAGAGAAGAGCAATTTGATGCCGATGTTAACAGTGCCCTCACCCGCGTAGTGGAACGCATTGAAAGCGATGAATATAACTTTGTAAAAGAAAATGTACGCTCGATAAGCCCGTTTCCCCGGAATACCTATCCAAAGGCAGGCATATCCTCCATTTCATCAGTAAAAATTGAGATTCCGTCGCTTAACGGAGCATCTGCATCATTGTACATCGAAGAAAGGACTTTCGGCTTTGTTGGCAGTAACAAAACCAACGAAAGAGGTCGCCCCGGAGATGCCCCAAACGCTTTCGATATTTTCCATGAGCAGGATAATTATCTTCGTCAGCAATACGAAGACCGGCTCGCCCAACAGGCACAGGTTTTGGCTAAAAATGAGGTGCAGGCCTATAGGGCAAACTTACCTATCGACGAAAGAATCAACCTGAATGCATTGGGACGCTCGATCAAAGCTGAATTAAAACGGCAAGGCATCTCTCTCGAGTTCCGGCTGACGGTAAAAACATTTCCAAGCGGAATTGAAAAAGTTGTTTTTGGCGACAAAAATTTCAATCCGAACCACAAAACAGAATACCGGGCATTGCTTTTCCCGAATGACACTAAGCCTCAGCCCAACTGGTTCTACATTTACTTTCCGGCACAAAACAGCTTTTTGCTGAAAGAAACCGGCTTACTGGTTATCCCTACATTTCTGCTCACAGCAATGCTCATCGGTATTTTCGTATATACAATCCTGATCATTCTGAAGCAGAAGAAGCTTTCCGATATTAAGAACGACTTTATTAACAATATGACACATGAGCTGAAAACGCCAATTTCTACCATTTCGCTTGCCAGCCAAATGTTGCGCGACAACTCACTGAACAATACACCAAAGTCGGTCGATCATATTTCAGGAATTATTTACCAGGAAAGCAAGCGCCTGACCACGCAGGTTGAAAAAGTATTACAGATGGCTGTTTTCAACGAAGGTTCGCTAAAACTTAAATTTAAAGAGCTGAACGTCAATACCCTTATTGAGACCGTAGTGCTAAATTTTGAACTCAGGGTAAAATCCCGAAACGGCGAACTCACTTCGGATCTGAAAGCCGACGCTTCAAACATTTGGGGCGACGAAGTTCATATTACGAATGTTTTGTTTAACTTGCTTGATAATGCCGTGAAGTACAGTAAAGATGAGCCAAAAATCCATATTGCAACTGAATTGAAGGATAATTACCTGGTTGTTTCGGTGAAGGATCATGGTATCGGCATTCAAAGCGAGCACTTAAATCAGATATTCGAACGATTCTATCGTGTTCCTACAGGCAACGTGCACGATGTGAAAGGATTTGGACTTGGACTTAGTTATGTGAAAAAGATTGTTGAAGTGCACAAAGGCAAAATAAAAGTAGAGAGCGCTTTACATAAAGGAACAAAATTCATGATATATTTTCCAATAAACGAAGAAAACCATGGAAAAAAAAGTAAAACTTCTGTTAGCCGAGGATGATGAAAATCTTGGCTTGCTGTTGAAAGAATATTTGATTGCCAAAGGATATGAAACAGATTTGTTTCCTGATGGCGAAGCAGCTTACAAAGGATTCTCAAAAAATCAAAACTACAGTCTTTGCATCCTGGATATCATGATGCCAAAAAAAGACGGCCTTTCGTTGGCCAAAGATATACGGTTGCTAAACATGGACATTCCGATTATTTTTCTGACGGCAAAGAATATGAAGGAAGATGTGCTTGAAGGTTTTAAAATCGGTGCTGACGATTACATCACCAAACCGTTCAGCATGGAGGAGCTTATTTTCCGGATTGAAGCAATTATGCGGAGGGTGAGTCAGGAAAGCAACTCACATGAAGATGCAGTATACAAACTAGGGATTTACACCTTCGACTCGCGCAAGCAAATTTTGTCGGGAGGAGAGGAAGGTGAAATTAAACTCACGACGAAGGAAGCCGAATTGCTCCGCTTACTGTGTAACAACGCCAATAAGGTGCTGGAGCGTAATTTCGCCTTAAAAACCATCTGGATTGACGACAACTACTTCAATGCCAGAAGTATGGACGTGTATATAACCAAGCTAAGAAAACACCTGAAAGACGATCCGAAAATCGAGATCATCAACGTTCACGGAAAAGGTTATAAGTTGATCTTGTAGTCCTTAAGATATCAAATCCTGCTTCACCGCAGGATTTTTCATTTTGTAGGAATCAGCAGTCATCTGAATTAGTGCAAACTACCTCGGGGAAATAGGATTCACTGAAAAAATCAGTTTTTGACAAATTTGAGAGACTGACTGAAACCTGAATCTGCAATTTTGCAAATGTATGTGCCACGAGCAAATCCAGAAACATCAATATCCATTCTGGAAACTTGTTTTCTGCGAAAATGTGCTGTTTTCACCAATTTACCTTGTTCTGAGTAAATCTGTATGACCATTTTCCGGTCTGATTTCTGATTTTCAATTATGAGCCGATCCTGAACCGGATTTGGATAAATTCGAACTGACTGAAATGATGTAACAGGCTTTTTCTGATTGGTTGTTTGTCCTGAATCGACAACAAACGCAATTGCATTGAGAAGCGACTTTTCGCCAACGCCGTCTGTCGAAAGCTCCCAAATCATTACACCGGAAGCTTCGGCAAGAGCCAGTTCTGTTTTCCGGCGGATGGTATTTACCCCATTGTAAAATATGGTGTCGCCAACCTGATCAGATTTCCAGGCATCCGGATATTTCTGCAAAATTTTATTGTACGGGAAATCGCCTGTCTGACTGTAAAATCCGTAACCATAGAAAGGCAAACCCAGGCAAATCTGTTCTTTCTTTACCCCTCTGTTCTTATAGTCCAAAATCATTTGCTGCGCATACCAGTAAGGTGAGTGCTGTCCGGGTTTATCCGGATTCCAGCTACCGGTGAGGTCATACGACATCAGGTTGATAAAATCGAAATACTGAAAAGCTGTATTAGGAATGCTCTCTCCGCCCCAGCCTACCGCAGCAGTTAACAAAAGGCCTTTGGGTTTTAGCGAGTCGGCCAACTGCCTGACAAAGGGCTCATAATCCTGATTAATTGCCGGGCCTTCTTCATCAACATCGAACCCGTCGAGGTTATACTGCTCAAGATAAACAAGAATTTTTGAAATAAAAGCCGCGCGTTTTTCAGGAGTTGTAATCTGGCTTTGATAATTTGCTTTCACCGGATCGCCGGCAGCAGATCCGCCGCCCATCGAAACAAGCACTTTCACCTTGTTTTGGTGAGCCTTTTCGACCAACAATTTCAATCCGTTGTTGCCGCTCGCCAGATTTCCGGAGGCATCCGGATTCTGAAAGGCGTAATTCAAATGAGTAACTTTACTGTAGTCGAATCCTTTAGCAAAAGTCTCAACATCAATCCAGCCGGGAACGTAACCGATAATCCGGAAAGGCTCCTGCGCTGAAAGAGCGACCGAAATCAGGAAAAACATCAAAATAGTAAAAAGCTTTTTCATACGGTTATATTTTGTTGGTCAGGTATCTTTTTCTGAAGTTTAAAATTAGCATTTGAAAACTATACATAACGGCAAGCAACAATTTACTTGTGCCCGTTAACAAAAAAAGGTTTTCCTGACAGGAGAACCTTTCTACAATTATGAATTAAAATATCTTAATCAAGCTTCAGAACAGCAAGGAAAGCATTTTGAGGTACTTCCACGTTTCCGACCTGTTTCATTCGTTTTTTACCTTTCTTCTGTTTTTCGAGCAACTTACGTTTACGGGTAATGTCGCCACCATAACATTTGGCAGTCACATCTTTTCGCACGGCCTTCACTGTTTCGCGGGCAATGATTTTTGCCCCTATGGCCGCCTGGATGGCAATATCGAACTGCTGGCGCGGAATCAGTTCCTTTAATTTTTCGCACATGCGACGGCCAAAATTATAGGCATTGTCAAAGTGAATCAAAGTTGACAGGGCATCTACCATCTCTCCGTTTAGCAAAATATCGAGACGCACTAGTTTGGCCGGACGGAAATCGAGCATGTGGTAATCGAACGAAGCATATCCGCGCGAAATACTTTTCAGCTTATCGTAAAAATCGAATACAATTTCACCCAGCGGCAAATCAAAAACCAGCTCCACACGGTCGGTGGTAAGGTAATCCTGCTTGATGAGAATGCCACGTTTGTCTAGGCACAAAGTCATGATAGAGCCAATATAATCGGACGCGGTAATGATGTTGGCCCGGATAAAAGGTTCATCAATATCATCGATGGTTGTACTCGCCGGAAGTCCCGATGGGTTGTAAACATTAATGGTTTCGCCTTTCGTCGTGTGAACATGATACAACACGTTGGGAACGGTGGTGATCACATTCATGTCGAATTCGCGATCGAGCCGTTCCTGAATGATTTCCATGTGCAATAACCCAAGGAAACCGCAACGGAAACCAAAACCAAGCGCTGCTGAGGATTCCGGCTCATAAGTCAGCGAAGCATCATTCAACTGGAGTTTTTCCATCGAAGCACGCAGGTCTTCGTAGTCTTCCGAATCGATCGGGTAAACGCCGGCAAACACCATCGGTTTCACCTCTTCAAAACCTTCAATCGCCTTCTGGCTGGGATTTGCAGCGTGCGTAATGGTGTCGCCCACTTTTACTTCGCGGGCTGTTTTTATATTACAAATTACATATCCAACGTCGCCGGTCCGCAGTTCCTGCCGCTCGATCATCCCAAGCCTCAAAACTCCAATTTCATCGGCAAGATAATCTTTCGAGGTATTCATAAATTTCACACGGTCTCCTTTGCGCAGCGTACCATTCTCAATCTTGAAGTAGGCAATCACACCACGAAACTGGTTAAATACCGAGTCGAAAATCAAAGCCTGAAGCGGCGCATCTGCTTCTCCTTTTGGTTCAGGAATCACATTGATAATCCGGTCCAGAATTTCTTCGATACCCATGCCTGTTTTCCCGCTGGCACGAATAATCTCATCGCGTTTGCAACCAATGAGCCCCATAATCTGGTCTTCAACGATTTCAGGCATCGCATTCGGAAGGTCCATTTTATTCAGGATTGGAATAATTTCCAAATCGTGTTCGATGGCCAGGTAAAGGTTCGAAATGGTTTGTGCCTGAATTCCCTGGGTAGAGTCGATGATGAGCAAAGCACCTTCACAGGCCGCAATGGAGCGCGAAACTTCGTACGAAAAATCGACGTGTCCGGGTGTATCAATCAGGTTCAGAATGTATTCCTGACCACCATGTGTAAAAACCATCTGGATTGCATGGCTTTTAATCGTGATGCCACGTTCCTGTTCGAGGTCCATGCTGTCGAGCACTTGCGCCCGCATGGCGCGACTGTCAACCGTTTTGGTATATTCGAGCAGCCTGTCGGCCAGTGTACTTTTCCCGTGATCGATGTGCGCGATGATACAAAAATTGCGTATATGCTTCATTCCTGAAATTTCTAAAAACCTTATTAATCAATTACTCCGGTCAAATTTGCCGCAAAGATATTCAAATTTCGGGAATGGCAATCAGCGGGAAGCCTTCAAACCAGTCAGGTTCCAGTTTTCGAAGGGGTTAAACCGCAACCGAATGAGCAAAAATTGGGTGCAGTGTATCGTTTCAGCCCGAATAGTTCTACCTTTACGTCGTTCAAAAAAACAGCGGACGCATGAAACGAGTCATCTATCTTTTAATATTCCTATTTTTTGCAGCAGCGTGTAAAGAAACGTATGAGATGCCCCCGACGGCATTATTGCAAATTTCGTTGCTGAATTCGGTTACTGAAAGCGACATTACACCTGTAGTTTCTGCTTTGGGAGCAAAACGCGACAGCCTCTGGATTAAGGAAGAAGCACTCAGCACCTTGCTTTTACCATTGTCGTCGGCCGACTCGTCGGCTTACCTGCTTTCGTTCGACGCAACGCTCGACACCGTTATATTCTATCACCGCACCGAGCTAAAATATGCTTCGATGGAGACCGGCTTTTATTTCGAATACAAACTCGACTCGATTTACACAACGCATAACCGGATTGAATCACTCCAGATTGTCGACAGTCTGGTAACAACCCAATGGCATGAGAATATTCAGCTTTACCTTCGTCCTTTGTCTACTGGCAACAATTAGTTTTGGCACACCAAAGACGGAAAAGAAAATTAAGCCCAAGCGCACTGATAATTATATCCGGATGAAAGGAATCAGGATGGGAACCGACATTACCCGACCTTTTCAGGATTTATGGACCAAAGGAAACCGGTATGGATATGAATTCTCAGCCGACATGGAACTTTGGCCAAACGCTTTTCCTGTGTTCGAAACCGGCATGGACATCCTGAAAATAAAGACAAACTATGTAGATTATAAAACAACCGGGACTTACTCACGTTTTGGGTTCGATTATAATTTTTTGCAGGCAGAAAGTAATAAAGATAAAAACATCCTGTATGGGGGCATCCGTTACGGAGTAACACTCGCCAAACAGCAGGTGAATTCATATAGTTTTGATTCTTACTGGGGGCCAGTCTCCGGAAGTTTTAGCAATCAGAACTTTTTTGCGCACTGGGGCGAATTCCTGCTTGGGCTAAAAGGTGAAATCTTTCACAATTTATATCTTGGCTGGACCATTCGTGGTAAAGTAAACTTAAACCACAAAGACCTCGACACCCCCGGACTTTATTTTATTCCCGGTTATGGCCGCGCCGAAAAAGGCTTCAACATGGATTTCACTTATTCTGTTTATTACAACTTGCCATGGGACTTCAGGAAAAATATCGGCAAGAAGAAGAATGAACCAACAGAAAAAGCAACTGTCAAAAAAAGTAAATGATGATTGAATCCTACAATAATAGAAAAGGCCGGAAATTCCGGCCTTTTCTATTATAACTCACTGAAATATTATTTCTTATCTTTTGTTTCAGTTTTTGTTTCTTTCTTGCAGCATTCTTTCTTATCTTTTTTGCAGCATTCTTTTTTGTCCTTCGAGCAGCATTCAGTTTTTGCTTTTTTGTTGTCGTCTTTCCCAGTTGATGCGCTTACTGATGAAGCTGCCAGGCCAAGCGTAAAAGCCATTGCCATAACCATTGCTAATTTTTTCATGTCCCCAATTTTTTATTGATTGATACTAATTTTTTGCCAATCTATGCACTTTTCCATAATATTCAAAATGCGTTAACATTTTTTTTGTAAATCAGATTCCCGGCAATCTCTCTGCACACCAGTTGTCTGCGTCAAAAAAAAGACCAGCATAAATGCTGGTCGATCAGATTATTTGAAATTAAACCTCTGGAGAAACTATTTCTTTTCGGCTTTTTTCTCCGAGCTGCATTCTTTCTTTTCTTTGCTGCAGCATTCTTTCTTTTCTTTTTTAGTATCATCCTTCTGGGCAGCCGATACACCTGAAGCAGCAATACCCATTGTAAAGGCAACTGCCAATACCATCGCTAATCTTTTCATGTTGTTATTTTTTAGTAGTTAATATTAAATTCATCAGCAAGTTATGAAGTTTACAATCAACTACCAAGATCGTTAACAATTATTTAGAATAATTATAAATAAGAAATTCAGGAACCCAACCGGCAAACTGCTTCAGGAGAAATTAACTCGCTCATTTTATCAGTATTAATCATTCCTGACGAAATAATCGCTTCATAAACAGTTACCCCACTGCCTTTAGCTTTCTTAACAATCTCGCTTGCTTTTTCATAACCAATCACAGGAATGATTGCCGTAATAATTGCCGTCGAATTCCGGACATTCTTCCGGCAGTTTTCTTCATTGGCCCTTATTCCCGAAATACAATTTTTCCGTAGCGTAGAACAAGCGTTTGTCAGCAAATCAATCGTCCCGAGAAAAGTGTGCGCTATGAGCGGTAGAAATTGATTGAGTTCGAGGTTTCCGGCAGAAGCAGCCTGAGCAATTACCGTGTCGTTACCCATCGCCAGCATGGCAGCCTGAGCCGCAGCTTCGGGTATCACCGGATTTACTTTCCCAGGCATAATCGACGAACCGGCCTGTTGCTCCGGAAGCTGAACCTCTGCCAAACCGGCATCTGGTCCGCTGGCCAGCAACCGTAAATCGTTGCTCACCTTAAGTAACGAAACGGCAAAGGCTTTAATCATTCCTGAAACCTCGACAAAAACGTCGGCATTTTGGGTATTCTCAAGCAGGTTTTCAGCCCGAGCCAAGCCAATTCCTGTATTTTCGCGCAACCGATCGACTACCCGAAAAATATATTGCCGAGGTGCGCCCAGCCCTGTACCGATGGCTGTTCCACCGAGATTAACCACCCGCAGCCGTTCTTCGCATTTTGAGAAGCGCCAGCGGTCGCGGTTGAAAGCTTCGGCATAAGCGCCCATCTCGCGGCCAAGTGTAGTGAGCACAGCGTCCTGAAGTTGTGTTCGCCCGATTTTCACTACATGTGCAAATTCTTTTTCTTTTGCCTGAAAAGATTCCTGCAATGCCAGCACTTCCTGCTCCAGCCGCCTAATCAGGCGAATTGCAGCCAATTTGAGCGCAGTCGGGTAAGTATCGTTGGTAGATTGATGCAAATTGATGTCGTCGAGCGGAGAAATAAAGGCATAATTGCCTTTGGGGTGCCCGGCAATTTCAAGTGCGCGATTGGCAATCACCTCATTCACGTTCATATTGGTCGATGTTCCCGCGCCACCCTGCAACGCATCTGCAACGATGTGTTCTGTCAATAAGCCTTCTGCCATTTCCTGACAAGCTTTTTCAATCGCTTCGGTTTTTTTCTGATCAGCAAAAAAACCCAACGCACGGTTGGTTTGAAAACAGGCCAGTTTCACTTCGCCATAAGCTTTCACCAATTCGGGATAAACCGGCAACCCTGAAATCTGAAAATTCTCCATTGCACGCGCAGTGTGTATTCCCCACAATACTTCGTCAGGAATTTCTTTGGTGCCTAAAAGGTCGGTTTCGGTGCGGAAAGGTTTTGTCATAAAACGAGATTATTCTTTGTATATCATTTTTTTAGTCTCCGAAAATCCGGGAGTTTGTATTTTACAAAAATAAAGTCCAAAAGATAAACTCTTAGGCCTCCAATTAATCTGATGTTCTCCATTCAATTGCGTTTCATTCAGTAAAGTTTCAACTTTTCGCCCTAAAGCATTATAAATATTTACCTTGACATTGCTCTTTCCTTTCAACTTATACCTGATTGTAGTTTCTGATGAAAATGGATTTGGATAAATCTGAACAGAGTATTTCTCACTGACAATTTCTTTAGCTGAAGTTTTTATTGGGTTTGAGTAAATATATGCCCTTCCCATCATGTGACCTACCGCATTTGAATAAGGATATCCAATCAGGATATCAGAATAGCCATCCCGGTTAATGTCTCCTATACATGAAACATTGGAACCAAAATCGAAAGCGCCAAACATCTCACCTTCAATAACCATATCAGGAATGGTATCCATTTTTTTCCCTCCAAAATATATCTGTATCTGATCATATCCACCGATTATCACATCGTCAAACCCGTCGTTGTTTAGATTTCCCGCTCTTCCGACTCCAGACCCAAAACTATAAGCTACTTGTTTGAATTCAATATCGGGAATAGTATCCATTTGATTACCGCCAAAATATATATACACGTAGCTGGTATCAATTGCGTTCCCGAGAAAGGGCAACCCAACAATGATGTCATCAAAACCATCGTTATTTACATCTCCAGCCGAAGAGATAACATCGCCTAATCGCCGATACCTCATTGTACCTGTGATTACCAGATCGGGGATTGTGTCAGGAGTAGGGCCACCGTAATAAATATATATCCGCCCTAAATTATTATTCCGATCCCAACCCGGAGCCCCAATCATAATATCAGGAAAACCATCTCCATTAACGTCACCGGCACAAGTGACTTTTGTTCCGAAATTATTAAATACTTCTTCTCCTTCAAAAGTTAAATCTGGAATAGTGTCTAGGTCTGGGCCCCCGAAATAAAGATATGCCCTCCCCACCTGAAGATCTTTTTCACTATTGCAAAACTCGCCGATGAGAATATCGTCATAACCATCATGATTAAAGTCCCCTGCCGAAGAAACATCGTTACCAAAATGATTACTTACCTTTTTTCCTTTAAAAATATAGTCAGGGATTGAATCAAGGGACATACCACCCAAATATAAATTAGCATATTCCATTGAAAAACCCCCAATAATAAAATCGGGGACACCATCACCATTTACATCTCCTGCAGATGAAGCAGAATAGCCAAAATGGTCATCTACTTTCTGTCCATAAAATTTCATCGCTGGAATCTTACCTACTGGATCACCGCCTAAATACAAATATGCAGCACCTGATAAAATTCCGTGTTTCCCATTGCCATAGGCACCAACAATAAAATCAGAAAAACCATCATTATTGATATCGCCAACACCAGCTACGCATGAACCAAAATGTTCGTAGGATTCAGCGCCATAAAAAACTGCACCAGGATTCCACGCCAACGAGGTTCCTCCAAAATAAACAGAGACGCTACCTGAATCATATCCATTTACATCATCAGAAGGCTGTCCGACAACAATATCTGCAAAACCATCTCCGTTTAAATCGCCTCGCCCTGCTATTCGGGTGTATTCGGGAAAAGTATAAACCGGATTGTTTTCCTTCGATTGTTCACTGAGAAAAACTGACCGACCAACAATTAAATCATCTAATCCATTCTTATCAATATCGCCGACTGGATATACTTCCTTCCCTTCTTTCATTAAATCAGGAATTACGTCATTTTGTTGCCCTCCAAAATAGATATAAACCTTTCCTGTATTACCAGCTTCATTCTCATAACTGTAAGCACTAACCGCCCAATCAAGAAACCCGTCATGATTTATATCTCCGGCTCCAGACACCATATTACCAAAACGGTCCCCTGTATTTTCACCACTCAGAATTATATCGGGAATTGTATCCATGTCTGTACCCCCAAAATAAATATATGCTTTCCCTGGATCAGTTTTATTAAAATAGTCACCATCAGCGCCGACGATAATATCATCAAATCCGTCTTTATTAATATCCCCAATATTAGAAACTGAAGTACCAAATCCATCATTTTCATAAAACCCGTGAAGTAAAATATCAGCCTGAGAATCAACATTTGAAGCTCCAAAATAAATCGAAACAGAATTTCCGCTGCTAATAATGAAATCATTTATTCCATCCGCATTAATATCGCCCGCAGATGAAGCACTTTCCAAATAATTGTCGATCGGAAGGATTAAGTCAGGTTCATTGTCCATCGGATTTCCGCCAAAAAACAGTTCAACCTGACGGTAATCGGACACCATAAAATCAGAAAAACCATCGTGATTAACATCTCCAACAGCGACAATTTTCTCCGCAAAATAACCAATACTTGAATTACCCTCCAGTATAATGTCAGGAACCTCGTTGTTGTGTATTGAACTGTTTCCAAAATAAACATAAACTTTACCAACTGTAGCCCCTGTTTCATAATCTGAGGCATATGGAAAACCCACCGCCCAGTCGTCATAACCATCATGGTTAACATCGCCTATACAGGCAACAACCTCACCCATACCACTACCATTTAACCCTGACAGAGGTAATCCTTTATCAAGTTTCATTAATAAATTCAATGGTTCCTGAGCGATCGCAACTAATGAGAAAAATATAAAGCAAAAAAAAAGGACAATAACATTGAAGGTGGATATTCGTTTCATCATCTTAGGCTTAGAGTTATCAATTATAAATTTAAAGAAGACTCCCCCAAAAAACAAATATTTCCTCAATCAATCTTCTCAGCAATACGCATCATGTTGCCCTTTTTTCACCCGCTCCAATAATACGATTGCTCGTTCGCGGGCAACACCGCTCATCGAATTAATCACGTCTTCAATGAGTCCTTCGCCAACCAGCCGGGTTTCATAAGAGGCGTAATCCATCAGGTATTCCTGAAAAGTAGAAACGGCATTCGGGTTGCAATGATTCTTGATATCGCCGGGTTTGGCGCGGTCCATAAAATCCTGACCGGTTCGGCCAAGCCGGTAGCAACCGGTACAAAAAGAAGGAATGTAGCCCATTTCGGCCACATCGCGAATAACTTCATCGAGCGGGCGATGATCGCCCAGGCAAAACTGACTCCCGTCGTCTTCGTGCAGCGAATCGGTGTATCCACCCGGATTGGTGCGACTTCCGGCAGAAATTTGCGAAACGCCCAAAGCAAAGGTTTCACGCCGCATCTGTGCCGTCTCGCGCGTAGACATGATAATGCCGGTATACGGAACTGCGAGGCGGAGAATTGCAACAATCTTCCTAAAGTCGAGGTCGGGAACCGAAAAAGGTGGATTTGACGCTACATTGGAGCCAGTGGCCGGTTCGAGCCTCGGCACACTGATTGTATGCGGCCCAATGCCAAAAACAGTCTCCAACTCTCGAATATGCTGCATCAGGGCAAGTAATTCGAACCGGTAATCGTACAGCCCGAAAAGAATGCCGACACCTACATCGTCGATTCCGGCCTGCATGGCACGGTGAAATGCTGTCACGCGGTAGTCGTAGTCGCGCTTCTTTCCGGCCAGATGCACATTGCTGTATGTTTCGCGGTGGTACGTTTCCTGAAAAAGCTGAAAAGTTCCGATTTTTGCTTCCTTCAGGAGCTTAAATTCGTCGATATCAAGCGGAGCTACATTGACATTCACCCGCCTAACCTCGCCTTTATCATCTTTCGCAGAATAAACTGTTTCAATCGAATCGAGCACATACTGAAATCCTTGTTTTGGATACGACTCTCCGGCAACCAGCAAAATACGTTTATGCCCCTGCCCAATCAGAATTTCAGTTTCACGTTTTATCTCCGGCTGAGTTAGTGCCCTCCTGACAATTTCCTTATTTTTTGCCCTGAATGCACAGTAAACACATTCGTTGGCACACAGGTTAGAAATATACAACGGTGCAAAAACAACCAACCGCTTTCCGTAGATTCTTTCTTTAATGTGATTGGCCTCTTCGAATAATTCGAACAACTGCATCGGATCGCTGATGTTGAGCAACACAGCCACATCTTCCAGGTCGAGCCCTTTCATTTCCTTGGCCTTATCAAGCACCGCCCGAATTTTCTCCGGCTCCGGATTTCGGTGTCGCCCGAGAATTTCGGCGATCTCCGATTCGTTTATAAATGACGACATATCAAGTAATATTAACTTTCGCAAAGGTACGACTCAATCCAGAATAATGATTGGTTATTATCCCGAATATTATCCTATACTTGCACAGTTTATCAACAATTAACCCGCACCCATGCAGGAATCTTTACTCCGCCAAATCTCTATCGTCAGTGTTTCGGGGCTCAACCTGGCAATTACCTGTTGGTACTGCTGGCTGACCTATAAACGAAAAATAAAGCCTGCGCTGGCGATGTGGATTTTCTTTACCATTGCGGTTGGTATTAGCCTGACCACTTACCTTCAATCAGACCATTTCAGCTTACTCGACAATATCCTGAATACAACCGACCTCGCGCTGACTGCTATTGTAACAATTGCCATTTATTTCTTTGGTGACCACACATCAAAATTCAGCCGGTTCGATCGCGGATGCCTCATTGCCGTATTGGTTATCGTATTTTTCTGGTTCGTTACAAAAAACCATATTGTGACGCACACGCTGACCCAACTAATATTGGTTATTGCTTATTTTCCGGTCGTAAGCCGTTTGTGGAAAACACGGGAAAATACGGAATCTTTCGTCATCTGGATTGGGATGTTGCTGGCACCTGTGCTATCGCTTTTATCGAGCAAAGGGCTGCTTGCAACCATCTATTCGGTCCGGGCAATTGTGTGCATCGTCATTTTACTATTGCTCATGTTGCGCATTGAATACCTCCGAAAAAAAGACTTCAGGATTTCAGGAGAAAAAATTGCATAATAACCCGAATAGCCCGCTACCGCCGGATATTCCAACTTTATTTCATTGTAAATTTAGAAAGTTCAGAACTTGCCTGAGAACAAAATAAATTTAATTTTGTGCATCACTCTCTAAAAAAGCCCCCTGTTATGACATCTGAAAAAACCGTTGGAGAAAAGATTAAACAGATTCGCGAATTGAAAAAAGTCAGTTTGGAAGAACTGTCGGAAAGATGCGGCATGGATGTTTTATTGCTGCAAAAAATTGAACAGGACAGAAACGTGCCATCGCTGGCTCCGCTTATCAAAATAGCCCGTGCCCTGGGGGTCAGACTTGGAACCTTCCTCGACGACAGCGATTCGTATGGCCCGGTGCTGGTTCGTTCGGGCGAACATCACAAAGGAGCTCGGTTTACCTCGCAAACAGGCGAAACACGGGAGCATCTGAACTTTTTCTCGCTGGCTTATGACAAGGCGGGGCGCAACATGGAGCCTTTCATTGTTGACATTGAACCCGGACTTCAGTCGGACTATATGCTTTCGTCGCATGAAGGCGAAGAATTCATTTTTGTGCTCGAAGGCGAGATTGAGATCAACTACGGAAAAGAAACATACCATCTGGTAAAAGGAGACAGCATCTATTACGATTCTATCGTAATGCACAACGTACATTCGGCCAACAACGCCCATGCCCAAATCCTGGCTGTTATCTATGCTCCGTTTTAATTTATCCTGAAAATCCGGTCATGCAATTAATTGATTTCACTTTTGGCGAATTACTGGAAAAGTATGCCATAGAAGCCCCCGATCGTGAATTTATGGTTTACCCTGACCGCAACTTGCGGTTCACCTATTCTCAGTTTAACGAGCGTGTAGACCAACTTGCCAAAGGACTGTTGTACATTGGCGTTCGAAAAGATGACAAAGTAGGAATCTGGGCGACAAACGTACCCGACTGGCTCACCTTTATGTTTGCCACAGCCAAAATAGGTGCTGTGCTGGTTACCATTAATACCAATTACAAATCGGCCGAACTGGAGTACCTGCTCCAAAACGCCGACATCCATACGCTTTGCCTCATCGATGGCTTTCGCGACAGCGACTATGTAAATATGATTTTTGACCTGGTTCCGGAGCTGAAAACGTCGCAACGCGGTAGCCTTTCGAGCGAGAAATTTCCGGAGCTGAAAAATGTGGTTTTCATTGGCCCACAAAAACACCGTGGCATGTACAATACCTCGGAGCTGATTTTGCTTGGCCACCATATCGATGACCTTGAACTGGAACAGGCGAAGGAAACCATCAATTGTCACGACGTGGTTAATATGCAATACACATCGGGCACAACGGGCTTCCCGAAAGGCGTGATGCTGTCGCACCATAACGTGCTGAACTGCGGGTACGCCACCGGCGAATTTATGCGTTACACCACCAAAGAGCGATTGCTGGTTTGTGTTCCGCTTTTCCATTGCTTTGGCTGTGTACTGGCGCTTTGCGCAATTATCACTCACGGCGCGACAATGGTAATGGTCGAAACGTTCGACCCGCTGATGGTACTCGCTGCTGCGGAAAAAGAAAAATGCACGGCATTGTATGGCGTTCCAACCATGTTTATTGCCGAATTGAACCATCCGATGTTCAACATGTTCGACCTCCGCACCCTGAGAACCGGAATCATGGCAGGCGCTCCGTGCCCCATCGAAACCATGAACCAGGTGATGGAGAAAATGCACATGAAAGACATCATCATCGTGTACGGATTAACCGAGTCGTCGCCCGGCATGACAGCCACCCGGACACACAATTCTCCGGAAGTTCGCGCCACTACTGTCGGCTTCGAATTCCCCAATGTGGAGGTGAAAATTTTCAATCCTGAAACCGGAGAAGAATGTGCTGCTGGCGAGCACGGCGAAATTTGCTGCCGGGGCTACAACCTGATGAAAGGGTACTATAAAAATCCGGAGGCGACAGCTAAGGCCATCGATCAGGAAGGCTGGCTGCACTCCGGCGATTTGGCCGTGAAAACAGAAGACGGTTTCTTCAAAATCACCGGGCGCATTAAAGATATGATCATTCGTGGCGGCGAAAACATTTATCCGCGCGAAATCGAGAATTTCCTGTACAACATGCCCGGCATCGAATCAGTCGAGGTTGTTGGTGTTCCGAGCAAAAAATACGGCGAACAGGTTGGCGCTTTCGTTAAGCTGAAGGCTGAAGCGCAAGTCACAGAAGAAGATATTCAGGAATATTGCCGCGGGAAAATTGCGCGCTATAAAATTCCGCAATATATCTTTTTTGTGAATGAATACCCGATGACCGCCAGCGGCAAGATCCAGAAATACAAACTTCGTGAACTTAGCCTCGAATTGCTCGCAAAGAAAGGAATCGAGGTCGTTTAGCTTTTTCAGGACACGGAAAAAATATTGAATTCTTCGTGTCCTGAAAATTAATCAGTTCATCCAAGGTTTACTTCTCCTGCAAAGCTTTCTTCTGCCGGGCCGGTCATATAAACCGTTCCATCTTCGGCCCACTCAATCTGCAATTCGCCATGCTGGAGTTCGATGGTCACCAGTCGGTCGGTATGTTCGTTCAGGATAGAAGCAACAGCCGTTGCGCAGCTTCCTGTGCCACAGGCCAGCGTTGCCCCTGCACCACGCTCCCATGTTCGGAGTTTAACCCTGCCCCGATCTACCACTTCTACAAAATTGACATTTGTCCCTTTCGGAAAAATCGGATGTTTTTCAATTACCGGACCAATAATCCTGACATCAACGGTACTGAGGTCGTCAACAAAAATCATGGTATGAGGCACGCCCATCAGTAAGCTGGTAATCGGAAGTTCGGTGTCGCCTAAAGGCAACATCACATTCACCGCAGCTAAATCGTCGCCCAGCATCGGGATAGCTTTTCTCCTGATATCCGGAGCACCCATGTTAACACGAACAGCAGTCACTTCGCCGTTTTCTTCAATCACTTCAGGAACCATAATTCCCGCATACGTTTCTATCCGGAATGTTTTTGTTTTAACCAGACCGTGTTCCCAGGCATATTTGGCATAGCACCGAATGGCATTCCCACACATGTTTGCCTCACTGCCGTCGGCATTGATGATTCGCATCCGCAGGTCAGCTACTTCCGAGGTCAGAACCACAACAATGCCATCGCCACCAACCGAAAGTTGCCGATGACAAAGCTTTTGCGCAGTTGTTGCATAATCCATTTCCTGATTATCTGGGTTTTCGAAGAAGATAAAGTCGTTCCCCAGACCGTGCATTTTGGTAAATTTCATAAGGCAAGTAAAAAGTTAAAAGGCAAAAGTAAAAACTAACAATTCAGCAATTTCTTTGCATTTTCGAGGTCTTCAGGCGTGTCGATTCCAATGTTTTCAAAATTGGTTTGAGCGGTTTTGATGCGATACCCGTTTTCGAGCCAGCGCAACTGTTCGAGCGACTCAGCTTTCTCTAATATTCCGACCGGCAGTTTTGTCAGATTAGGCAGAATGTCGGCCCGATAGGCATACATGCCGATGTGACTAAAAAAAATGTGACGTGCTAACCAGTTTTCAGGAACAGCATCGCGCACAAAAGGAATGGGCGACCGGCTGAAATACATGGCTTCCTGATATTGGTTAATCACCACCTTCGGGCGATTGATATTGGCGATTTCTTCCGGATTGCTAATCGGTTTTATTAAGGTGGCAATTTGTGTTTCCGGAGTGTCGAAGCACGACTTCAGCTTTTCGATTTGCTCTGGTCTGATGAAAGGTTCATCGCCCTGGATGTTGATTACCACATCAAAATTCAGCATAGATGCCACTTTTTCGGCGGCTTCGGCGCAACGGTCGGTTCCGCTCTGATGACTGGAAGATGTGTAAACTGCTTTCCCGCCAAATGCTTCAACTGCCTTAAAAATGCGCTCATCGTCGGTGGCAACAAATACATTATCGAGCGCTTTTTGTGCATTTTCGTAAACCCATTGAATGATCGGTTTTTCGCCCAGAATAGCCAATGGCTTTCCGGGGAAACGGGTTGACTGAAAGCGGGCCGGAATGATTGCGACAAATTTCATAATTCTCCTGATTTTGGATTTTTATGCCGAAAAGCTAAATCATGTTAAATCGAACGACCGATAAGATGTTGAAATCAAAGATCGTTTAATTTTGAACGGCATTTATAAGGTTAAAATTTTAATTTTGCAAAGCTAAACATATTGTCCGTATAATGGATGTTCAGGAAATAAAACAACGATTTGGAATTATAGGAAATTCACCAGCCCTGCTTCACGTAATAGAGATTGCGGTGCAGGTTGCCCCAACCGACCTTTCGGTGCTGATTACAGGAGAAAGCGGAACCGGGAAAGAATCATTCCCTCAGATTATTCACCAGTTTTCGGCACGCAAGCACGGGAAATACATTGCCGTAAACTGCGGTGCCATTCCTGAAGGCACCATCGACTCAGAACTTTTCGGGCACGAAAAAGGCTCGTTTACCGGCGCTTTGTCCGACCGCAAAGGTTATTTCGAAGAAGCCGACGGAGGCACCATCTTTTTGGACGAAATAGGCGAACTGCCGCTTTCGACCCAGGTGCGTTTGCTACGCGTACTCGAAGCAGGCGAATTTATGAAAGTGGGATCGTCGAAAGTACTGAAAACAAACGTTCGTGTGGTGGCTGCTACCAATGTCAATATTCCTGAAGCCATTGAAAAAGGAAAATTCAGGGAAGATTTATATTATCGCCTGAATACGGTTCCGATTCGCGTACTTCCGTTACGCGACCGCTCCGAAGATATTCACCTGCTCTTCGGAAAATTTGCATCCGATTTTGCCGAAAAATACCGAATGCCAGCCATCGGGCTCGACAATGATGCGGTGTCGGTTTTGTTAAGTTACCACTGGCCCGGCAATGTGCGCCAACTGAAAAATATCACCGAGCAAATTTCCATCATCGAAAAGGAGCGAGTGATTGACGCCATGACACTGCAACGCTACATTCCGGTGCCTGAACACAACAAACTGCCGGCATTGTATCACAGCAACAATGTCGACGAAAAGACTTTTGCTTCTGAACGGGAGATTCTTTACCAGATTCTGTTCGACATGAAAAAGGACATGAACGACCTGAAAAAGCTGGTTCA
>JAEWME010000262.1 GCA_023393265.1 Bacteroidota bacterium
AAACTAAGGATGAACAAGGGAGACCTTGGGCAATACCAAAAACAGGCACATGGCTATTTCATGTTTCCGAAACTGGAAGGTGAGATTGGTCCGAGAATGAAGTTTCGGGGAAGAGAAGTTTTGAACTGGAGTTTGAACAATTACATCGGACTCGCAAATCATCCTGAAGTACGGGAAGCCGATGCCAAAGCTGCTGCCGAATATGGAATGGCGGCCCCTATGGGAGCTAGAATGATGTCCGGTCAAACCAGCAAACACGAAGAACTGGAACACGAACTTGCTTCATTTGTTGGCAAACAGCGGTCATTCCTCGTCAATTTTGGATACCAGGCAATGGTTTCGATCATCGATGCCATCGCTTCACGCAAAGACATTATTGTTTATGATTCAGAGTCGCACGCCTGCATCATGGACGGCATTTTTCTTCACAAAGCAAAAGGTGGAAAAAGCTTTGTTTTCCAGCACAACAACATGGAGAAATGTGAGAAAATGCTGACTTTCGCAACCCGCCTGGCTCAAGAAACCGGCGGTGGTATCCTTGTTATTACCGAAGGTGTTTTCGGTATGGCAGGCGATCTTGGTAAACTTGACGAAATTGTTGCACTGAAAGAAAAATACAGCTTCAGATTATTGGTTGATGATGCACACGGTTTTGGCACTATGGGTAAAACCGGCGCCGGAACTGGCGAACATTTTGGAGTTCAGGATCAGGTCGATCTTTATTTTTCAACCTTTGCAAAAGCAATGGCCGGATTTGGTGCTTTCATTGCCGGCGACGAAGATGTAGTCGACTTCCTTCAATACAACATGCGCTCGCAGACATTTGCAAAATCACTGCCAATGCCAATGGTTATTGGTGGATTAAAACGTCTCGAACTGCTCAAAACAAAATCGGAACTGCGCGAAAAACTGTGGACCGTGGTAAACCACCTTCAGAAGGGACTGCGCGAGCAAGGATTTGACCTGGGCAAAAGCAACTCAATGGTAACTCCCGTTTACCTGAAAGGTGGCGTTAACGAAGCAACCAACGTGGTAATGGATTTGCGCGAAAACTTCAGCGTATTCTGCTCAATCGTGGTGTACCCGGTTATCCCGAAAGGCGAGTTGCTGCTTCGCTTAATCCCAACTGCTATGCACACCGTTGAAGATGCAGATTATACCATTAAAGCGTTTACCGAAATCAGGAAAAACCTGGAAGAAGGTAAATACAATCTCTCACAAATGCCTGAGGTAGTTTAATCAAAATATTTAGTCCGGAGAAAATAGCACGACAAGTTTCTCCGGATTTTTGCCTCCTTGGCTCAGTTGGTAGAGCAGCTCATTCGTAATGAGCAGGTCGGCGGTTCGAGTCCGCCAGGGGGCTCATATATAATATATCTTTTCCGGGCACAGCTTCATCCAAAGTTGCCAAATGTCAATCCAAATTTTTCGTAAAAAAAGTTTGGCGCAATTTTGAAAAAACTACTTTTGTCCCGTCTTTTCAACTTATCAAATTATACAGATATTTAAAGATATGGAAAGTGAATCGTTAATTCTCTTTTTTATAGTTGCACTCATCCTCGTCGGCGGGGCAATTATCTTCTCAACGTTAGTCGCTCCTAAATCTTTCAACCCGGCAAAATCAGAACCCTACGAATGCGGTATTCCAACAGAAGGTCCAGCCTGGATCCAGTTCAATGTTGGTTATTACCTCTTCGCTATTATTTACCTGATTTTCGATGTGGAAACTGTTTTCCTGTTTCCATGGGGCGTGGTGATGAAAACGATTGGCATGAGAGCCTTTATTGAAATCATTATTTTCTTCTTCATACTCGGTCTGGGACTTTTGTATGCCTGGAAAAAACGTGCTTTGAAATGGGTATAAAAATCAAATCAATGGATTATGAAGATTTCAACGACAACGAGTCGCTGGAGCTTCTGAAAAAATCGGGAGGAAACGTTTTCCTGACCAGTATTGATAGCCTTTTAAACTGGGGCCGTTCGAATTCGGTTTGGCCGCTGACCTTTGCTACCAGTTGCTGCGGTATCGAAATGATGGCCGCCGGTGCTTCGCGCCACGACTTTGCCCGCTTTGGGATTGAAGTTTACCGCGCCTCGCCGCGTCAGGCCGACGTGATCGTAGTCGCCGGAACCATCGTTCACAAAATGGTGCCAGTGCTCAAACGTTTGTACGACCAAATGCCCGAACCAAAATACGTGATTGCCATGGGTGCCTGCGCTATTTCCGGAGGACCATTTTTCTACAACACCTATTCGGTGGTTCGTGGTGTCGATCACGTCATCCCGGTGGATGTGTACATTCCCGGATGCCCGCCCCGCCCCGAAGCGCTGCTTTACGGTGTGATGCAGTTGCAGCGAAAAATCAAAGGTGAATCGTTCGTCAATCCGGGGGAACCCACCAACGAACTGCTTTAAAGATCCGAAGTATCTATAAGAGATTAAAATTGACAACATGCTTAGCAGAGAAGAACTTCAAAATATCATCAGGGAATGGGCTCCTGAATCTGAAATGCCGGAAGGTAAACAACTCCCTGAAGTATTTGTTCCGGCCGAAATTTATTTTTCATTGATTGAAAAACTGAAATCGGACAATCGCACTGCTTTCGATTACCTCGTTTCACAAACAGCCGTCGATTTTCAAACACACATGACAGTGGTTTGTCATTTAGATTCGACTGAATTCAGGCATTTGCTTGTAGTAAAGTCGAACCTCACAGACCGCGAGAATCCCGCAATCGACAGCATTGCACCCTTGTACGCAACTGCTGAATTCTTCGAACGCGAAATCTTCGACCTGTTTGGGATTCGTTTCAACAATCATCCAAACCTGAAAAGGCTTTTCCTCGAAGATGATTACGGTTATCCGCTCCGCAAGGACTTTCGCGACAAAGTAAATATGATCGAACGTTAAAACCCGGTTTATGAGTGAAGAAATTATAAAAGACGTGATTGTCGGCGAAAATGAGGACTACATCATTAACATGGGGCCTCAGCACCCATCGACACACGGCGTTTTAAGGCTCGAAGTATGCCTGAAGGGTGAAACCGTAAAATACATCATCCCGCATGTTGGGTATATACACCGTGGCATCGAAAAAATGTGCGAAGCCAACACCTACCAGCAAATCATTCACCTCACCGACCGAATGGACTACCTTTCGGCACACATCAACAACGAAGCCGTTTGCCTTTTGGTTGAAAATGCCATGCAGGTGGAAGTTCCCGAAAGGGTAAAATACATCCGCACCATACTTGATGAGTTGAACCGCCTGGCATCGCACCAGCTTTGGTGGAGCGCTTTCGGGATGGACCTGGGTGCACTGACCACCTTCTTCTACGGATTGCGCGACCGGGAAATGATTCTCGACATTTTTGAAGAATCGTTCGGTTCGCGGCTGTTACACAGTTTCAATACTCCGGGTGGATTGATGCACGACGTTCACCCCAATTTTCAAAACCGGATTAAAGAATTCATCAAATATTTCCGCAAAAAATTACCTGAATACAATCAGTTGCTGACTGGCAATGTCATTTTTCAGGAACGTGCCAAAGGAATTGGTCTGATGAGCAAAGAAACAGCCATTTCGTATGGTGTCACTGGTCCTTCAGGCCGTGGTTCGGGTTTTGCCTGCGATGTGCGTAAAATTGCACCTTACGGAGCTTACGACAAAGTTCAGTTCAACGAAATTTTGAGATCTGAAGGCGACGTATTTGCCCGCTACGAAGTGCGCATGGACGAAATGGTAGAATCACTCAACATTTTGGAACAGCTGGTTGATAACATTCCTGCCGGCGATTTTACAGCCAAAATGAAACCAATCATCAAACTTCCTGCAGGCGAATATTTCCAGCGTGTTGAAACAGCCCGTGGCGAGCTGGCGGTTTACGTGGTGAGCGACGGCAATAAATCGCCGTACCGCGTCAAATTCCGGACACCGAATTTTAGCAACCTGTTTGTCATGAACGAGATTGCTTCGGGATATAAAATTGCCGACCTGATTGCCATCAGCGGCTCGCTCGACCTTGTAATCCCTGATATTGACCGATAAATGAACACCAATATGTCATCAAACATTTACGATTTTTCGACGCTGACCGGATCGATTCATTCCTGGCTCTCGGGCATGATGTCGTCGGGCTGGGTCATTTTTACCGAGATGGTTCTTGTCGGGCTGGTTTTCCTCCTGATGTATGCAC
>JAEWME010000303.1 GCA_023393265.1 Bacteroidota bacterium
GCCTGGCGGATGGCCGCCGGAAAGTTTTTTTCCTGAATCAATAGCCAGATCAGTAACCGGTTGTATGTTATCTCATTAGGGTCGGCCTGGATTCGTTTCAGTAAAAAATTACGCATTTGACCGCTAATCTCATTGTCGTTGTCGATCGATAAAATTGACTGAAGGTTTGCCTTTACAATTTCCAGGTTGCCGTCTTTCAGTTTGGCCCATTCCAGGTATTCATTCAGCATTTTGTCGTAATTCCGCATATAATAATAAACCCTTGCCAACTCGTAGTTGAAGGGGGTCGTATTGCCTTTTCCCCGAAGCTGGAGATACACTTTTTCGGCGTACTCGTATTCCCGGCGATTGATGAACTGGTTGGCCAGATTTTGGGCGTCAGCCGGATTATTTGAGACCGACGAAAGCGCTTTGTTGTACATCTTATCTGCTTCTTCGGGTTGCCCCATTGCCTTTTTCAGGAAGCCCCACTGAATGTACCAGTAAGCGTCGTCGCCTGTTCCGCGTATTCCTTTCCTGATTTCCTTTTCGGCACGCTCGTAATCCGGAATGGCGAGCAGACAATCGAGATAAATGCCAAAGTATGTTTGCGATTTGGTTGAAGCAAAAATCTGCTGGTACAGCTCGGCTGCCTTGGCAAATTCCTTGTTTTGGTAGTAACGGCTGGCGAGTGCGGGCATATTCTGCAAGTCGGGGTTTTGCCCCAAAACAGCGAGAGGTGCCAGTAAAAACAATATTCTGATCAGGAATTTCATGCACGCATTTTCTATCGGATTACAAAAATAACAATCCCCGCCGTTTCCCGTCACCGCTTCCTGCTTTTATGAGTCGAAATGCTGATTCTTATTCTTTTTCTTCGGATAATAAGCTGTAATTTTGGACAAATTTTCGAAGGATGACAACTGAACTGAAAGACCGCGAGAGGCTTCCGCGATGGATGAAGATGCAAATGCCCAAAGGCGAAAGCTATTCGCGGGTTAAAAATTTGGTGGCACAGCACGGTCTGCACACCATTTGCACGAGTGGTAATTGTCCTAATATTGGTGAGTGCTGGAACCGCGGAACGGCTACTTTTATGATCTTGGGCGAGATATGTACCCGGAATTGTAAATTTTGCGGCGTGAAAACGGGCAAGCCGCTGCCTCCCGATCCGGAGGAACCACGAAAAATTGCGGAGTCGGTTAAGATCATGAAGCTGAAACATGCGGTGATTACTTCGGTCGATCGCGACGATTTACCCGATTTGGGCGCAGGTTTCTGGGCCGAAACCATTCGCGAAGTGAAAGCTTTGAATCCGGAGACTAAAATAGAAGTGCTTATTCCTGATTTTCAGGGAAAAGAAACATTGATTGCCCGGGTTGTGGAAGCGGCTCCTGAAGTTATCTCGCACAACATGGAAACGGTAGAACGGCTCACTCCGCTGATTCGGTCGGCTGCCAAATACCGAACATCTCTCGAAGTTATTCGTTTCATAGCGGGTTCGGGATTGGTTGCCAAGTCGGGCATTATGCTTGGACTTGGCGAAACGCAGGATGAAGTGTTCCAGGTAATGGACGATTTGCGCGAAGCGGGCTGCCGCGTGATGACCATCGGGCAGTATCTCGCACCAACACGGTTGCATCTGCCGGTGAAAGAGTATATCACTCCGGAACAATTTGAAATGTATCGCGAAATAGGCCTGTCTAAAGGCTTTGCTTTTGTCGAAAGTAGTCCGTTGGTTCGCTCCTCATACCGGGCCGAACTTCATGCAGGCGCAAAATAACCAAAGAATTGATTTACAGATTTATTGATTGAATCATGGCAAATTTTACCTACGAGGATCTGGGTCTGAAAGACTATAAAGAATGCTGGGATTATCAGGAAGCCATTCATGCTGAAGTTGTTGCCGATAAGCTGGCAAACAAAAAGAGTAGCGAGATCAACCGCTTTTTACTGGTTGAACACCCGCATGTTTACACGCTCGGGAAAAGTGGCGACGAAAATAACCTGCTTGTGAATGCCGATTTTCTGAAAAGGATTGATGCCGTTTATTACAAAATCAATCGTGGCGGCGATATCACTTATCATGGTCCCGGCCAACTGGTTGGCTACCCAATCATCGACCTAGAGACTTACAATCTGGGCGTGAAAGATTTCATCAGGAAGATGGAGCAGGCAATCATTCAAACCATCGGCGAGTATGGCTTGAATGGTGGTTTAAAAGAAGGCGCCACCGGCGTTTGGCTCGACGCCGAAATACCGGCAAAAGCACGAAAAATTTGTGCCATTGGTGTGCGTGTCAGCCGGTATGTGTCGATGCACGGCTTCGCGTTAAATGTAAATACCGACATGCGCTACTTCAGTTACATCAACCCGTGCGGATTTCTAACCTATGGTGTTACTTCTATCGAGCGCGAACTTGGCCGCAAAATCGACATGGATGAAGTGAAAGGCATTGTCCGAGAGAAATTTAATGCGATTTACTAAGAAGCGAAATGCTTAGCTTTCTGCTATCTGTTTGTTTGATTCTAATACTTCTATTCTCATTGTGGAGTGGCCTGATCCTGAATTTGAAATTCAAAACCTTGGATTTTTTTTGAATGCAGTAATATTTTAACTCGCAGGAATGGCAGAAATCAAATTCAATTATTATAGCTTTGATTATAATTTTGTTATCTAGACGAAGCTATGAAAAGAATTTTAGTTACCGGTGGTGCCGGATTTGTTGGATCTCATTTGTGTGAGCGGCTTCTAAATGAAGGAAATGAAGTGGTCTGTATGGACAACTATTTTACAGGAAAGAAACAGAAAATTGTCCATCTGCTGAACCGACCTTATTTTGAGGTAATCAGGCATGATGTGACAATGCCCTATTTCATCGAGGTCGATCAGATTTACAACCTTGCCTGTCCTGCTTCTCCTGTTCATTACCAGTACAACCCGATAAAGACTATAAAAACATCGGTAATGGGAGCCATAAACATGCTGGGGTTAGCGAAACGGGTTAAGGCTACTATTCTCCAGGCTTCAACCAGCGAGGTATATGGCGATCCGGAGATACATCCTCAAACTGAAAGTTACTGGGGCCATGTCAATCCCATCGGAATCCGTTCGTGTTATGACGAAGGAAAGCGTTGTGCCGAATCGCTTTTTATGAATTATCATGCCCAGAACGATGTGAAGATAAAAATCATCCGCATCTTCAATACATACGGCCCCAAAATGGAACCTGATGATGGCAGAGTGGTTTCCAATTTTATTGTACAGGCTTTGCAAAACAAGGACATTACCATTTTTGGCGATGGTATGCAGACGCGCAGCTTCCAGTATGTTTCCGATTTGGTTGAAGGTATGATCAGGATGATGAATACCGCCGACGATTTTATTGGACCTGTTAATATTGGCAATCCTGGCGAATTTACAATGCTTGAATTGGCTCAGAATATTCTGGAGTTGACTAATTCGAAATCAAAAATAGTTTATTTGCCATTGCCTGTCGACGACCCTACTCAACGGCAGCCCGACATCAAGCTTGCAAAAGAAAAGTTGGATGGATGGGAACCCAAAGTTCCGTTGAGGGAAGGACTGCTGAAAACCATAGAATATTTCGACCAGCTTTTGAGCGAATCAGGCAGGGAATAATTTCACCTGATAAAATTGCGATGCTGTTTTCTTTCTTCGGAAATGGTTTGTTATTTTGCCCTGAAAATAAACACCCGAAATTTCTAATAAAAATTCCAAGCATGATCGATATTGACGAACTGGACGAAAAGTTCAGCATTGAAGGCGAAGTCGGCTTTTTCGAGTTTGAAGAAAACATGGTTTCCATCACTGTATCAAACAAGTTTGCCGATGCCGAAATTAGCCTGTATGGTGCGCATCTGTTGAGTTACCGGCCTCAGGGACGGATGGATATTTTGTGGATGAGCGACGAAAGTTTCTTCGAAATTGGCAAGCCCATTCGTGGCGGAATCCCGGTTTGTTTTCCGTGGTTTGGGCCGCACAAAACTGACGCCGGAAAGCCACAGCATGGTTTTGGCCGGTTGATGATCTGGGATTTGGTATCGACAGCAACACTGCCTTCAGGAGAAACAGAGATTGTGCTCGGGCTGGCTTCTTCGGAAGAAACCAAAGCATACTGGCCGTATGATTTTTATGCGGAGATGAAGTTTACCATCGGTACTAAACTTACTGCAACGCTGAAAGTGACCAACACTTCAGACGGTTCGTTCGATTACACTTGCGCCCTGCATTCTTATTACAGCATTTCGGCGCTCGAAAATATTACGCTGGAAGGCTTGAAAAAAACGACTTATTTCAACCAGTTGACCGGCGAGCACGACATTCAGGAAGAAGAGCTGTTCACGATTGAAGATGCTTTGACGCGTCATTACCTCAATACCGAATCGACAGTTGTTATCAGCGACGAGGTTTTCAAACGCCGCATCAAGGTTGAAAAGATTGGCAGCAAAGTCACCACGGTCTGGAATCCGGGCGAGGAAGCCTGTCAAAAGATCGCCGATTTATCGGAAGATTCTTTTCATGCTTTTGTATGTGTTGAGGCTACCAATGCTTTCGAATACCCGGTATCGCTTGCTTCCGGCGAATCGTTCGAAACTTCGGCCATCATCAGCTTGGTCGATCCTGAATAACCATGAAGAAGACCAATGCCGCGCGCCTGCTCGATGCCCAGGGCATTTCATACAGCCTGAAGGAATACGAGGTTGATGAAAACGATCTAAGCGCTGTATCGCTGGCCCGAAAGGTAGATCAGGATGTGCAGCAAATTTTTAAAACGCTGGTTCTGCGCGGCGATAAAACCGGTGTATTTGTTGCAGTTGTTCCGGGCGATTCGGAAGTTGACCTGAAAAAAGCAGCCAAAGTATCCGGAAATAAAAACTGCGCGATGGTTCATCAAAAGGAACTGCTGGGCTTAACCGGCTACATTCGTGGCGGATGTTCGCCGCTCGGGATGAAAAAAGCTTATCCCATTTTCATCCACGAAACCTGTCAGTTGTTCGACCAGATTTATATCAGTGCAGGCCAGCGCGGATTACAGATTATCCTGAACCCGGAAGATTTAATCCGGGTCTCGGGCGCTGTGGTTGATGATTTGACCGACTGACGACAGTTCATCGCCTGTTTTCGACAGTTCAGTAAGTGTGTTTTGGACACGTTTCGGCTTTGTTTCACTTTTGAGTCGTGAAACAAGAAAAAAGTCAGAAACATGAAACTCTTTATTATTTGCTCCTTCATTTTGTTTAGTTTAAATGCGCTTGCCCAAACGGTTGTCACGGGCAAGGTTTCTCAGGAAAAAGGTGAGCCTTTGCCCGGCGCCAATATTTATTTACAGGGAACTTATGATGGAACCACCAGCAACGAAAACGGCGAATTCAAGTTCAGCACAAACAAAAGTGGTTCGTTTGTCGTCCGCTTCGAATTCATGGGTTACGATGCAGTTTCCCGAAATGTGGAACTGAAAGGCGATACCATCCGTTTGACGGTTCAGATGAAAGAATCGTTCAACCAGTTGAATGCTGTAACCATCACGGCCGGAACATTCGAGGCAGGCGATAAAAAGCAGGCGGTGACCATCACACCGCTCGATATGATGACCACCGCCGGGGCTGCTGGCGACGTTTATGGCGCGCTGCAGTCGCTTCCCGGAACTACCACCAATGGAGAATCGGGCAGGCTTTTTGTCAAAGGTGGTGACAGCGACGAGTCGCAAACCTACATCGACGGTTCGCTCGTGTTTGTTCCCTACAATTCAACGGCACCAGCAACTGCTACCCGCGGACGATTCAACCCGTTCATGTTCAAGGGAACTGTTTTCAGCACCGGCGGCTATTCGGCTGAATACGGACAGGCACTTTCGTCGGTACTTCAGCTCAACACGAACGATATGCCCGGCGAAGACCAGCTCGATATTTCGATTCTGTCTATTGGTGCTGAACTGGCCGGAACCAAGCTTTGGAACAATGGCGCAGTAACCGGTTCGTTCACCTACCACAATCTGGCACCATACATGAGCGTGGTTCATCAGAATTTCGACTGGGTTGAAACTCCTGAATCGGCAAACGGCGAACTGAGCCTGCGCCAGAAAACTAGCAAAACGGGTTTGCTGAAATTATATACCAATGTTGGAAGCAGCAATTTTATCCTGAAGCAGCAAAACCTCGATGACGAGGGACAGTTTTTCGATTACAAGCTGGGAAATGATAACCAGTTCGTGAATGCGTCGTGGAACGACAAGCTGAGCGACAAATGGGCGATGAATGTGGCCTCTTCATTCACGAACAATGAAGACAATATTCACTTCGACCAGACTTCCGTAGTGAAAAAAATACAGGGTTTTCACCTGAAAGACGCCATGAATTACGCGTTTAGCGACAAATTTATTCTGAAGTTTGGCGGCGAAGTTCTTTCAAAATCGTTTTCGCAGAAAGTAGATATGCCTGGTGAAACGCATGATAATAATTACACCGATCATACTTTTTCAGGATTTACCGAGGCCCAGATTTATGCCTCCTCTAAATTTGTGACACGGGTTGGCGGAAGGGTCGAATATTCCGACTACCTGGGAAACTGGAATGTTGCTCCGAGACTGTCTGCAGCCTATAAAATAACAGAGAAAAGCCAGTTTTCGGCTGCCTACGGCTGGTTCTTCCAAAATCCAACCGACGATTGCCTGATTTATACCGACCGCTTAAAACCTGAACGTGCCGATCATTATACGTTTAGCTTTCAGTCGGCAGTGGAGAAACGCACTTTCAGGGCTGAACTGTATTACAAAGACTACAAAAAACTGGTCAAACTGAACAGTCCGGATTTTTACCTGCCAACCAGCTATTCGAATAGCGGATATGGCTATGCTGCCGGGCTCGACGTTTTCTGGCGCGACAGTAAAACCATCAAAAACGGCGACTACTGGATTTCTTATTCGTTTGTCGATACCAAACGTAATTACCTGGATTATCCCGAAGAGGCTGTCCCTTCGTTTGCCAGCAAACACAACTTCTCGATGGTTTACAAGCACTGGATTGGTGGTCTTCGTTCGCTTGCAGGATTGAATGTGAAATATTCGTCGCCAAGGGTTTACAACGATCCCAATTCTGCGGTTTTTAACGACGAAAAAATGTTGCCCTATCGCAGCATCGACTTAAGCTGGAGCTTTTTATACCGCCAAAATATCATTTTCTATGGGGCAGTCACCAACGTCACCGGGTTTAAGCAGGATTTTGGTAAACGATACAGCAGCGCTGCCGATGTAAACGGAAGTTTCCGTGGTGTCGATGTCGGTCCGTCGTCGAGCCGGTTTATCGTGGTGGCCTGTTTCATCACGCTGACCAAGGGCCGCGATGCCAACCAGTTGGACAAAATAGAATAACCAGGAACTGATGTGAATAAATCATTATAGCCAGTTCCTCGAATATCATGCAGAGTTCAAATCCTTAAATATTAATGTCATGAAAAAGATCATTTTATTACTTGTTGTTGTGTTTGCCTGTTTAATCTCGATGGCACAAAAGGAAGAGTTCTACAAAGCAATGGGCGAAGCGCTGGGCCAATATGGCACCTGCAGAACAGTATCCGATTTTCAGGAGCTAGGCAACAAATTTCAGATGATTGCCAATGCGGAGAAAAACGAATGGCTTCCGTTGTACTATCATGCACATTGTTATGTCCTGATGAGTTTCGTAGAACAAACAGACGCCACGAAAAAAGACAGTTATTTGGATGAGGCAGAAAAATCGATTAATAAGCTGGTGGAAATGGCGCCTGCTGAAGCCGAGGTTTTTGCACTCCAAGGGTTTTATTACACAGCCCGTTTGGTAGTCGATCCGGCAGCCCGCGGACAAAAATACAGCCCACTTTCCGGTCAGGCCATTGGTAAAGCGCTGGCTTTGGAGCCTACCAATCCGCGCGCACGATTGCTGAAAATACAGATGGACATGGGAACTGCCCGTTTCTTCGGAACAGATCCCGATTCGTTTTGTCCGCAGGCAAAAGATTTGCTGGCCAAATGGGACGAATATAAGCCAAAGTCGCCGCTTTACCCGAGTTGGGGAAAAAATCAGGTTGAAGGAATCGTGAACAATTGTAAATAGCCAATCCCGACAGGGAAAGCCTCCGGGCCATGAAAACAGAAAACAATGATCCGGCTTTCGGACCCAGTGTTCAGAAAGCCGGATAAATTTTAACTTTACAAACAATCATTTTCGATCAATAAGCAGATGAGGATTCACGGCGTTACAGATAAAAAATTCCCGGTTGTACGGTTTTTAATTTTAAATGTACTGGTTAGCATTGTGCTGATGGTCATTTTTATGCGCGGTGCATTTCATAGTTGGACTTCAGTCGCATCCACTTTCCTGTGGACTTTTAGTATTTGCACGACGCAGTGGCTGGGGCTCGAATTTGTATACAGCATGGTCGACCGGCGCATTTCGTGGATTGAGGCGCCTGTGAAAAAAACCATTGCGCAGATTGTTGCATTTTTGATCTATTCGGCGAGCGCTTTCATCCTGGTTCAGTTTGTAAATTATTACCTCTGGCGCAACATTTTGCCGCATTTGTCCTGGCCGTTAATTGTCAATTCGTTGCCATTCACGTTGATAATCTCCCTGTTTCTCTCGCTGATTTTTACAGCTTCAGGATTCCTGAGAGCTTGGAAACAATCATTCCTTCAGGCCGAAAAATTAAAAGTTGAAATGCTGGCCTATAAATACGAATCGCTTAGAAATCAAATAAATCCACATTTTCTATTTAATAGCCTGAATGTACTAAGCGATTTGGTGTACGACGACCAGACGCTGGCGGTAAAATTTATCCGTCAGTTAAGTGATTTGTTTCGTTATGTGCTCGATAGCCGCGACAAGGAGTTGGTGCCGCTTAGTGAAGAACTCGATTTTATGCGCTCTTATCTTTTCCTCCTGAAAACACGTTTCGAGGAAAAACTGGTTGTCGGTCTCCACATTCAGGCCGAAGCCGGTGATTTTATCGTTCCGATGACTTTGCAGCTTTTGGTTGAGAACGCGGTGAAACACAACGAGGTTTCTGAAGCATTTCCGCTCCGGATTTCAATCAGGAAAAATGGTGATTACATTGAGGTCGAGAATATTCTTAAACCCAAACAGGTTGGCGAAGATTCGAAAAAAACCGGGTTGAAGAACATCATCCAGCAGTTCGCGTTCTTTTCTGATCAGCCGGTCGAGATTC
>JAEWME010000045.1 GCA_023393265.1 Bacteroidota bacterium
ATTTAGCTTTGAGGAGTATCTAAATGGAAATGCTTACGAAGCTACTTATATGCTTGAACGATTTTTATTAAAATACAATGCACCAGAATATTATCCCAACTGGATTTTAAAAGATGTTTATAATAATCTACTTTCCTATGGGTATAAGATTGACAAGGGGAAAAATGAATATCATGACTTAACTTTAAAAGAGCTGATTTATAAGTATGCTGATTTAGGTAGCTTCAACCTAAGAGATAAAATACATAATTTTATTCGCTTAGCTTTGCTAGAAAACAGAGAAATTGATATTCAAAGCATTTATATCTACTGGACAAAATATTACCAAAGAAAAGACTATTCTTTATATAGTCTGCCGATCGCTTTGAAAACTCTACAAAGTGAAGACTTAGTTTCACTTAAGGAATGTATAAACTTAATTAATGAAATACAGGTAGTCTCTGAGAAGGGTTATAGATTTTTGCTAGCAGGTTTTATTGAGTTATATTCACCTTCAAAAATAATATCATTTTTGGAAACCAATTTTGATGTTGAAGATTTGCGTGTGAGTTGGTTCGAGCTACCAACCAAATATATTAATAAGATAAGTGATAGAACATTTAATATTGAAATAAACAAATTAATTAGATATCATAGAAGTTTCTCAATTCCTTTAGAGGAAATAGAAAATGTTCTATATTCCAACAAGTTTGAAAAACTTGTATCTGCACTAAATTTATTTAAAGCAAAAGTTAGTTTTAAAGAGAATCAAAAAAGGACTATTCTTAAGTTTAGACAATCACAAATAAGCTTTCAAGCATTAACTGAGCAAAATAGCAATGATAAATACAAACAAAATAGCCAGCAGAGATTTGAAAATGGTATTTTAACTTACAAAGACATAAATTTCATAAAGAAAAAGAATCTAAAACCACATGAAATAGCAAAATATTCTAATAGTAATTATACCTCTTTACCTGAATTAGAAATCTTTAATATTTATTCATTGACACAAATTAATCAAAGCTTTAAAGAAATATTATACAATACCCTAATTAGCAAGACAAAGAGTATAAACTATTTTCATTCGTTGTATTATCATCCCGGAAATATTCTAGCAATGATAAAACTGTATCGTAATGAAAAAGAATTTAAAACTGCATCAATGAGTTTTGAAAGGTTTATAAACTTATCAATGTTTAGATTAAAGCTAAAATAAAGGCCAGCATACAACTTCAGTTACTCGCCTTTGGCTTCCTATGTTATGGACAAGGTTGAATGGAACCCAGAAGATATTTAAATGAACATCGAATCCAAAGAATTATATATTGACCACTAGAGCTGTAGGCTTTCCGGTATTCAATCAGCATCATTCTGATCAGCATAGTCACTGGGAAAAACCACAAAAAGCCCCACCGCCCGGGTAAGGTGCCGGGCATGAATTGTTTGTCGGCCAATGCCTGCGGCAGGAGGCTTTCTCTTCACTTCATTGCACTACAGGGTTGCACTTCGTTCCACCACCTTACGTTCCATTCCGTTCATTGTCAGCCCCCAGCCTCAGCAACCCACACAAGAGTGCTTCCTTCATTCCATTGCGCTCAGGCCAACCCGTCGTTTCATTCCGCTCCCCTTTGGCTGTTCCACCCTACAATCCAAATAACACAGCCAAAACGTGAAGCTTCATTTCACCCAACCCAATTCGCTCCATTGCATTTAGTCATCACCCTTGCTTTCCCCAACCCAATTATCGGTATGCCTGCGATATAGTTTGCCACAAAAGAAACTTCTGAATTTTTACACTCCTTAATGTCACAGATAAACTAAATGAATACCGGAAAGTTGGTGGATAATCCAGAGAGACATGAATTAGAAGCTGAATTTATTCCCTGAGATATTTTTTTTACCTGCTAAAATTATATCATCTCAGACCAAATGAAGTTTTTGGAGGCACTTTTAGCTTACAATGAAAAAATTGAAACAACAATATCTGTGTGCAAATTGTGTGCAAATAAAGAAAAAAGCAGTTACAAAATATTTTTGTAACTGCTTGTATTTCAATGTGTGGGCCCAACTGGGCTTGAACCAGTGACTCCCTGATTATGAGTCAGGTGCTCTAACCGACTGAGCTATAGGCCCTAAAATATTTTATCATTCTACTGTTCGTCAATCATGTGCGGAAAAATTTCAGCCGACGATTCCGAAAAACAAACTGCCTGTTTTTTCGGAGTGCAAGTTTACAGAATTCAATCAATTTTATCAAGAGCAAGTCTTAATTTTCCTTCGTGTCTGCCGAAACTGTTCCTGCAAGTTCCGTTTCTTCTGTTTCGGTCGTACTTTCTGTTTTCGAATCGAGTTTGTTGAACTGTTTCCGGTAGAAAATAATAATTGCAAAAATACCTACCGAAATTGCCGAATCGGCAACATTGAAAACCGGCCTGAAAAACTGGAAATCGCTTCCGCCGAGCAAAGGCACCCATTTGGGATAAATACCCGAAATCAGCGGAAAATAAAACATGTCGACTACACGCCCATGCAGGAAAGTGGCGTAACCGCCGCCTTCAGGAAAAAGTTGGGCAACCTGTCCGTAGCTGTCCGAAAAAATAAGGCCGTAGAAAGCGCTGTCTATAATATTCCCGATGGCACCGGCAAAGATCAGCGAAACGCAGGCTATAAAGCCCATCGGAATGTCTTTTTTGACCAGTTTCAGTATATACCAGCCAATGGCAAACACAGCAACGACACGAAACAAGCTGAGAAATATTTTCCCGTAATTTCCGCCGAATTCGAACCCAAATGCCATCCCGTTATTTTCGACGAAATGGATGAGGAACCAATGGCCGATAACTGAGAACTCCTGCCCGAGGGACATGTTGGTTTTGATCCAAATCTTCAGTGCCTGATCAACCAGTAGTACCAAAAAGACGATCAGTATCGATTTATTTAATTTTGACATGCGTGCGATTTAAAAAAAATGATTGAAAGAGCGAACCTCTTCCAATCATCTGTTACGGTATTTTTTCCGAATGTTACTTCTGACTGTTTTTAGCATCAATACTGAGCGTGGCATGAGGTACAGCACGTAATCTTTCCTTCGAAATCAGCTTGCCGGTTTCGCGGCAGATTCCGTAGGTTTTATTCTCGATGCGAACCAGGGCCGCCTGCAAATACTGAATGAATTTCTGCTGACGCTGTGCCAGTTTCCCGGCTTCTTCTTTTGATAGCGTTGCCGCACCTTCTTCAAGCACTTTGAAGGTTGGAGAGGTATCCTGAGTATCGTTACCGTCGCTCTGGGTGATAGAACTTTTGTACATTTCAAAATCCTTTTGTGCCTTTTCGAGTTTTTCAAGAATAATCATTTTGAATTCCTGTAATTCCTCGTCCGAATATCTGGTTTTTTCACTCATAACATAAAGCTTTAGTCCTATGCCTGAAACAAATTATTGGGCTTGCATCAGACTCTAAAAATATAAAAATATTTCGATTTCATGTGCGCCTAAAATTCATTAGCACATACACGAAGCTCACGAATTTCTAAGTACCTGAAGCCTTGCGTCAACGCCCGTATCAATCTCAACGGTATGCGTATTTTCACCATCGAGACGGTCCATCATCACCAATTCAGATGCAAGGGTTTGATTGCTAATATAATCCCTGAAATTTTCCAGCGCAAGGTTATAAAAATCATTTTTCTGAATTTTAATAATCACCCTGTCTGTTACTTCAAAATCGCTGTCTTTCCTGATGTTCTGAATTTTATTGATGAACTCGCGGGCAATTCCTTCCTGCTTCAGTTCTTCAGTCAGGTTAATGTCGAGTGCGATGGTCAATCCACCTTCGCTGGCTACCAGCCATCCCGGAATATCTTCGGTGTGGATCTCTACATCTTCGGCCCCTAAAACCACTTTTTCTCCTGAAATGTTCAGTTCGTAGCTGCCGTTTTTTTCAAGCAGTCCAATATCATGCTGGTTGAAAGCAGCAATTTCTCCTGAAATCTGCTTCATCAGCTTGCCGTATTTCGGGCCGAGTGTCTTAAAGTTGGCCTTAATTTTTTTCTTGATAATTCCTTCCGCGTCAGTCAGGTATTCAACTTCCTTTACGTTAACTTCAGAAAGAATAATATTTTTCACAGCTTCAAAATGTGCCTGAAATTCAGGATTCAAAACCGGCACCATAATTTTTGCCAGCGGCTGACGAACTTTCAGCTTTTCCTTGCGGCGAAGCGCCAAAATCATCGATGAAGCCTTCTGTGCCAAATCCATTTTCTGTTCCAGATCCGTG
>JAEWME010000348.1 GCA_023393265.1 Bacteroidota bacterium
CCTTTAACATTCCGTTTTTCTCCGGGTAAGAGTGAAAAGTAATTATCATCCAAAAAAACCGGAGCAATAAAATTTCCTGTCTCTTTATCCAGCAGCATAATTTCTGTTGACAAAGCAATGTTTTCAGTTGGATTTTCTACAATTATTTCGAACTGCGTTTTATCCTGATCAGCAACACTATTCAGGTGGTAATCAAGTTTAACTTTGGGAAGTTTGTTGATCTCCTGCAGGTTTTGATGTTTTTTTGTAGGAGTATGTACAAAATAAGTTTTATCCCAGTTAAATTCGTGCTTTGTTTGCGTTAGCAGATACTGATTAATGGCCAATGTTTCCTTGTTCGAACCAAAAATTCTTAAATCAAGAAAATAAGTAGAATCCAGTCCCGATATCATATCAGGAATTTCGTAAGCCTGAATACAGTGATCTTCCTGAATTTCAAAAGGAACGTTTACCGCAAGCAATTCCTTCATGTCCAGATTCAATACCCTGACTGAAACGGTTAAGCCGGAGTAATTAGTAAGGGAGGAATTGGAAACAAGTACATTATTCTTGCCATAATCATAAATTACCTGTAACGGCTCCAAGGCTTTCTTTGTTCCATAAAATGCGCCGTTTGGCAAAAGGTCAAAACCATACAATTGCCAGATTAACTTTGGCCACGATGAGTTTAACATCCACTGAATGATTCCGGTTGCATGATCCCGGTTAACGGTAAACGCTTCAAACATGGGCCTGATTGATTCGTAGTTAAGAAGCTGAGCTTTTTTACAATACTCATCAAGGTTAGCTGGTTCCCCGAACCGCGCGTTCATGGCCATGTTGTATCGATCCAGCGTTTGAAATTCGTTGCGTCCGCAATGGTATTCCCATACATCGTTAACCGGCCAAAGTGATTCGGAAGGAATCATTTTGTAGATGGATTGAATAGGTGGAACCTGCGCCCCTGGGCCTGTTTCGGTATTAAAACCGTATGCTCCTCCGTAAACCGTATCGGTGTACCAGTAAACAGGCGGAACATATTCGTACGGACCTTCCATTTTCATCCCAGACCAGCCGGAGATGGTGCTTTTTCGCATGTAGGCTGAAGTTACCATAGGCCGGGTTGGGTCTTCCTGATTCATAATCTCGATGTATTTCCTTTCAAGTTCAGGTAATGGTAACATGTCGCTTCCAGTCATCCACATAAAAATACTTGGATGGTTACGGAGCCATTTGACCATATCTTTCCATGATTGAGCGACGAGTTTTATTTCTTCCGGAGTCTGAATACATCCATAAAGAGGATCACATTCTTTTTTACCACAGTAGTTCGGCCATTCCCATTGGCAACTCCACCCCGTCATAATTAAAATTCCTTCCCGGTCGCAGATATTGTATAAATCCTGGTTATTTCCCCAAAAACCTTCCGGACGGATCGTATTGAGGTTCATATGTTTCACATATTCGAGCTGCCGTTCAAGCTTTAACGAATCGGGCATCAGAAATAACTGGTCAACCCATCCACCACCTTTAATAAGAATTTTCTTCCCATTCAGTTTATAGCCTTTGTGCTCTCTTCCATACTTGTTGTATGAATATTCCTGAATATCGCGGATACCGAATTGTGTTTCCGTGCGATCGCTGATTTGTTTGTCGGTATAAAAGGCAAGTTTCAAATCATATAATTCGGGTTTTCCCAGGTCGTGGGTCCACCAAATGCGGGGATTATCAATTTTTAGTGACGGAAATTCTTCCGGCGAAAACCGGATTAGTTTTGTCTCGTTTGGCAACAAGTTCACTTCCTTTCGAATTTTAATATCGCCAACTTGGGCTTCCAGGTATCCGCTGGCATCAGTGTCTGAGTTATTCATTACTTCAGCAGAAATCAGCAATTCAGCCTGTTTTAAAGTAGCTGTATCCAGGTGAGTTTGAACAAACGGTGCCTTCAAAGAAACATCGCCTGACGAACACAGACGCACTTCTCTCCAGATTCCCATTCCGCGGTCGGGAGACTCAGGATTCCAGTCAACAAATCCAACTGTAAAATCACCCGCAGCAGGCGGAAAAACTTCTACTGCCAAAATATTCTCCCCACTTTTTTTGACCAGTTTGCTGATGTTAAAAGCAAATTGACGGAAAGGCCCTGCAAGCGTATCAGCCGAAGCAATCTGGTTCCCGTTTAACCATATATTTGCCCGGTAAATAATACCATCGAACTCCAGGTGGTATGTTGAGGCATTTTGGTTTTTAACTTCAAAAACCTTTCGATACCACCAGGAGCCTTGAAATTGCTCTTTGTCAACTTCTTCAAAGTTTTTCCCCATGAATATATCCGGATAAACACCGTTTTTTACAAGCGTACCAAGTACGGTTGACGGAACAGTTGCATTATGCCAGCCGGCCATTTCGCCTTCTGAACTTGTGAGTTCCTCTCCCCTTTCAGTTACTTGCTGCGACGATTGTATTTGCCAGCCATCGTCAAGCAGCAACACAGAAGAAACATCTTTTTTCATTGAACAGGAAACAAATAACGCGAGTATGAAAATTAAAACGGCATTCCTCATTCGATGATCGAATAAATTATAATTCATGGGTTTTTATTTTATTGATTTAACCTTAGTACCTTGATAAATTTTTGAAAAAACGATGTGTTTTCATCAATACCAGTAAAAGCTTCTGCCCCCGGGCCATATGCAAACACAGGAACCATTATCCCTGTATGTCCGCCGGTAGTGAAACGACCTGTAACTTCTCCTGTTTCCATATTTCCATTAACCAGTGTTAAAC
>JAEWME010000380.1 GCA_023393265.1 Bacteroidota bacterium
AATTCCTGGTGCTAAAGGTTCATACGTAATTATTTATCAGTAATGGAAATAAAAGTTTTAAATAAAGCAGGACAGGAAACCGGAAGAACAGTTACATTGGATGAACAGATCTTCGGTGTTGAGCCAAATGACCATGCCATCTACCTGGATGTCAAACAAATTATGGCTAATAAAAGACAGGGAACTCATAGTTCGAAAGAACGCGGAGAAATTGCCGGAAGTACCCGCAAGCTGAAAAAGCAAAAAGGTACAGGTACAGCCCGTTCGGGCAGTATCAAATCACCGGTTTTCCGTGGTGGAGGTCGTATTTTTGGGCCACGTCCCCGAAATTACGATTTCAAATTGAACAAAAAAGTTAAAGAGTTGGCCCGTAAGTCAGCATTATCATACAAAGCTTTGGAGGAAGCAATTCTGGTTGTTGAGGACTTCACTTTGGAAACTCCAAAAACACGCGAAATGGTGGCCATCAGTAATAACCTGAAAATTAATGATAAAAAGTCGCTTTTCGTTTTACCGGAAGAAAATAAAAATATATATTTGTCCTCCAGAAATTTACAGGCAATTTCTGTTGTAATTGCTTCAGAATTAAATACTTATCAAATTTTAAATGCAAAAAAAGTAGTAGTTCTGGAGAGTTCGGTAAGCAAAATTGAAGAATTGTTTAAGATCTAATAAGGCTTGAAAATGGAAATTTTAATTAAACCAATCGTTACTGAGAAGATTACAGCCCAGGCCGAAAGTCTTAATCGTTACGGTTTTATTGTTAACCGGGATGCAGACAAATTGCAGATTAAAAAAGCTGTTGAAAGTTTATACAACGTTTCAGTAGTATCTGTAAACACGCTCATTCACGGAGGAAAAAGAAAATCTCGTTTTACAAAAGCCGGGATCATTAACGGAACAACAGGAATGACCAAAAAAGCTTTTGTAACAGTTGCAAAAGGAGAATCAATAGATTTTTATAGTAATATTTAATAAAAAATGGCAGTAAGAAAATTAAATCCAGTTACTCCGGGTCAAAGGCACAAAATCATTGGCGCCTTTGATACTATTACTGCATCTACACCTGAAAAATCATTGTTGAAGCCCATGCAAAGCACTGGCGGTAGAAATAGCCAGGGTCGCATGACAATGAGGTATATAGGTGGTGGCCACAAACGCAAATATCGTTTTATCGATTTCAAGAGAGATAAAGACGGTATTGCTGCTGTTGTTGAGTCTATTCAGTACGATCCAAACCGCACAGCCCGCATCGCCTTGTTGGTATATCCCGACGGCGAAAAAAGGTACATGCTTGCTCCCAACGGATTAAAAGTTGGGCAGAAAGTAGAAACCGGCAGCGGAATCGCACCTGAAATCGGAAACACATTGCCACTTGCCGAAATTCCACTTGGAACCCTCATTCACAACATTGAACTTCACCCAAGTCAGGGCGGTGTGATGGCTCGTAGTGCCGGAACTTATGCACAGTTAACTTCGAGAGAAGGAAAGTACGCTATCGTGAAATTGCCTTCTGGTGAATCCAGAATGGTGCTTGTTACTTGTCGTGCTACAGTAGGTATCGTTGGAAATACCGAACACAACCTGGAACGCTCGGGTAAAGCCGGTCGTACTCGTTGGATGGGTAGAAGACCACGCGTTCGCGGTGTTGCTATGAACCCTGTCGATCACCCAATGGGTGGTGGTGAAGGTCGTTCATCAGGAGGACATCCACGTTCACGTAAGGGCTTATTGGCAAAAGGTTTCAAAACCCGCGCCAAGAAGAAAGCTTCTAACAGGTATATTGTAGAAAAACGCAAGAAATAATTAAAAGGAGAAGAATATGAGTCGTTCATTAAAGAAAGGGCCTTTTATTGAGTTCAAGCTGGAACGTAAGGTTTTGGCGATGAATGAAACAAACAAAAAGTCTGTAGTTAAGACTTGGGCCAGAGCATCAGTAATTTCTCCTGACTTTGTAGGACATACCATCGCAGTTCATAACGGGAACAAATTCATTCCGGTTTATGTAACCGAAAATATGGTAGGCCATAAATTTGGTGAATTTGCACCTACAAGAACTTTCAGGGGACATGCCAAAGGCAAAAAGTAAGGCATGAGTTTCTCATTAACTATTAAAAGAATTCACGATGGGTGCTAGAAAAAGAAATAGTGCAAACGAACAAAAGGAAGCTAAGAAGCAGCAATATTTTGCTACTTTGAAGAATTGTCCTACTTCGCCGCGCAAAATGAGGCTTGTTGCCGATATGGTCCGCGGAATGGAAGTGAAAAGAGCTCTTGATGTACTTAAGTTTTCATCCAAAGAATCTTCTCGCAGGCTCGAAAAACTCGTTATGTCGGCCATTGCAAACTGGCAGGCTAAAAACGAAGGCGTTCGCCTCGAAGAAAGTAAACTGGTAGTGAAAACTATCTCAGTAGATTCAGGAAGAATATTGAAAAGACTGCAGCCTGCTCCGCAGGGTCGTGCTCACCGGATCAAGAAAAGATCCAACCACGTCACTGTAAGTCTTGGTAGTTTAGCTCAAGTTAACGAAACAGAATAAATAGTAATACATGGGACAAAAAGTTAATCCAATCGCTAATCGTTTAGGAATCATTAAAGGATGGGATTCCAACTGGTTCGGTGGAAACAACTATGGCGATAAGCTCGTGGAAGATGCTAAGATCAGGGAATACCTGAATGCCCGTTTGGCAAAAGCCAGCATTTCCAAGATTATTATTGAACGTACACTGAAGCTCATCACCATCACTGTTCACACCTCCAGACCCGGTATTATTATTGGTAAAGGTGGTCAGGAAGTTGATAAGCTGAAAGAAGAATTGAAAAAGATCACCAACAAGGAAGTTCAGATCAACATTTTCGAGATCAAACGTCCGGAACTGGATGCCAAAATTGTAGCTGTAAACATTGCACGTCAGGTAGAAGGTAAAATTGCCTATCGCCGTGCAGTAAAAATGGCTATTGCGTCAACCATGAGAATGGGAGCACAGGGCATCAAAATCCAGGTTTCAGGCCGTTTGAATGGTGCCGAAATGGCACGTTCAGAGATGTATAAAGATGGTCGTACTCCTTTGCACACTCTGAGAGCTGATATAGATTATGCACTTGCAGAAGCTTTGACAAAAACCGGCTTGCTCGGTGTTAAAGTGTGGATTTGCAAAGGCGAAATTTATGGAAAGCGCGACCTTTCACCTAACGTTGGCCAAAAACAACAAGGCGGCCGCTCAAACGAAGGTGCACCAAAAGGTGGCGGATTTAAGAAGAGAAAAAAATAATTTGTAAACCTTTCAGAATTAGAGAAGGATGTTACAACCGAAAAAAACAAAATTCAGAAGAGTACAAAAGGGACGAATGAAAGGCATTGCCCAAAGGGGTAACCAACTGGCATTCGGATCCTTCGGTATAAAAGCGTTGGAAGAAACATGGCTCACTGGTCGGCAGATTGAAGCTGCCAGGATCGCGGTGACCCGTTATATGCAACGCCAGGGTCAAATTTGGATCAGGGTATTTCCTGATAAACCAATTACTAAAAAACCTGCAGAGGTACGTATGGGTAAGGGTAAAGGTGCTCCGGAAGCTTTTGTGGCTCCAATCACACCTGGTAGAATTTTGATTGAAGCAGAAGGAGTTCCTTTTGAGGTTGCAAAGGAAGCACTTCGTTTAGCTGCTCAGAAATTGCCAATTCCTACTAAGTTTGTCGTAAGACGTGATTATGTTGAATCTGAAATCGCAGAGTAATGAAAACATCAGAAATCAAAGAATTATCGAATGCTGAGATTCTCGAAAGAATTCAGACCGATCAGGATTCCTTAACACGGATGAGATTAAACCATGCAATTACTCCGCTCGAAAATCCGCAACAGTTGGTTGTAGTGAGACGGAATATTGCCAGACTGAGAACCATTCTACGTCAAAGGGAAATTAACGCAAAACAGAGTTAGTAATGGAAAGAAATCTAAGGAAGGAGCGTATTGGAGTTGTTGTTAGCAACAAGATGCAGAACACGATCGTCGTCGCAGAACACCGCAAGGAAAAACATCCGATCTACGGAAAGTTTGTTAACAAAACCTCTAAGTTTTACGCCCACGATGAAAAGAACGACTGTAACGTTGGCGATACTGTAAAGATTATGGAAACTCGTCCGATCAGTAAGCAGAAACGTTGGAGATTAGTGGAAATTATAGAAAGAGCTAAGTAATCATGATACAACAGGAATCAAGATGTACAGTTGCCGATAACAGTGGGGCAAAAGAAGTGCTTGTTATCCGCGTTTTAGGCGGAACAAGAAAGCGCTATGCCTCACTTGGCGATACCATTGTAGTAAGCGTGAAAAGTGCTATAGCTGGTAGTGACATGAAAAAAGGAGCCGTTTCGAAGGCTATTGTTGTTCGCACAACCAAGGAAGTTCGTCGTCAGGACGGTTCATATATCCGATTTGATGACAATGCTGTTGTGTTATTGAACAATACCGGCGAGATGCGCGGAACACGTATTTTTGGGCCCGTTGCAAGGGAACTTCGCGATCAGAACATGAAGATCATTTCACTTGCTCCTGAAGTACTTTAATGCATAATATTAAAAGAAATGCAGAAAAAATTACACATTAAAAAAGGCGATTCTGTTGTTGTGATTGCAGGCAATTACAAAGGACGGGAAGGCAAAGTGCTTGAGGTAATCAGAGAAACCGAAAGAGCTATTGTGGAAGGTGTTAATATGGTTAAAAAACATACAAAACCGAATGCGAAACATCCGCAGGGTGGTATTGTAGAGCAGGAAGCACCTATTCACATTTCTAACCTATTGAATAAGGATCCTAAATCAGGAAAACCTACTCGTATTGGAAGGAAGCTGAATGATACAGGTAAATTAGTTCGTTATTCAAAAAAATCAGGAGAGGAGATTAAGTAATGGCTTACGTACCAACACTTAAGAAAAAATACTTAAACAAAGTTGTTCCTGCGTTGATGAAGGATATGTCCTACAAAAACATCATGCAGGCACCAAAGTTGGAGAAAATCGTCATCAATCAGGGAGTTGGAGCTGCTATTTCCGATAAGAAACTGATCGAAGTTGCAACAGAGGAAATTACCAATATTGCAGGTCAGAAAGCAGTCCAAACCAAATCAAAGAAGGATATCTCCAATTTTAAACTGAGGAAAAAAATGCCGATCGGTGTACGCGTAACTCTTCGCAGGGAACGTATGTACGAATTCCTTGATCGACTAATCAGTGTATCTCTTCCCCGTATCCGCGATTTCAAAGGTATCGAAGGTAAAATGGATGGCCGTGGTAACTATACCCTCGGTATTCCGGAACAGATTATCTTCCCTGAAATCGTGCTCGACAAAGTTACCCGCATCAACGGTATGAATATTACTTTCGTAACCACAGCCAATACCGACGAAGAAGGCTATGCTTTATTGAAGGAGTTAGGTTTACCTTTTAAAAACGCTAAAAAGAATTAAGATATGGCTAAGGAATCAATGAAAGCCCGGGAAGTTAAAAGGGCAGCACTTGTTGAAAAATATGCCGAAAAAAGAGCCATGCTTAAAGCTGAAGGTGATTATATCGGTCTTCAAAAGTTACCTAAGAACTCTTCCCGCATTCGTCTGCACAACAGATGTAAATTAACCGGTCGTCCGAAAGGATATATGCGCCAGTTCGGCATTAGCAGGATTAATTTCCGCGAAATGGCTTCCTCTGGTTTAATTCCGGGAGTTAAAAAAGCAAGTTGGTAATTTATAATTTTAGTAAGTAATGAGCAAAATTACAGATCCAATAGCAGATTATCTGACGCGAATCAGAAATGCCCAAAAAGCAAAGCACCGCGTGGTTGATATCCCTGCATCCAATATCAAAAAAGAAATTACCAAAATCTTGAAAGATAAAGGATATATCCTGAACTATAAGTTTGAGGATGAAGTGAACCATCAGGGCAACATCAAAATTGCTTTGAAATATAATCCTGAAACCCGCGTTCCGGCGATCAAGGCAATTAAAAGAGTGAGTAAACCTGGTTTGCGTCACTACTGCCACACCGATAGCATTCCGCGTGTACTCAATGGACTTGGAATAGCAGTAATTTCAACTTCTAGGGGGGTAATTACTGACAAAGAAGCCCGTGAATTAGGCGTAGGTGGTGAAGTTTTATGTTACGTTTATTAATCTAGGAGGAATAACAAATGTCAAGGATAGGTAAACTACCCATTGAAGTACCAGCAGGTGTGAAATTTACAGTAAGCGATACCAACATGGTAACTGTAAAAGGTCCGCTGGGAGAACTTAGCCAACAGGTTAATCCTGATATCACTTTTTCAGTTGAAGGCAATACGTTGACTGTAAATCGTCCTTCTGACGAAAGGAAACATCGTGCTATGCACGGGTTGTATCGTGCCTTGGTTTACAACATGATTGTAGGCGTATCGAAAGGTTACGAAATAAAACTCGAACTGGTTGGTGTTGGTTATCGCGCTGAAAACGACGGTCAGGTTCTCGACTTGGTTTTAGGTTATTCACACCACACTTTCCTGCAACTCCCAAAAGAAGTTCAGGTTGAAGCAAAGAGTGATAAGCGTAGCAACCCTATTGTGACTTTGAAAAGTTGCGACAAGCAACTTCTTGGTCATATTGCTGCAAAAATCAGATCATTTAGGAAACCTGAGCCTTACAAAGGAAAAGGTGTTAAATTTGTTGGCGAAAATATCAGACGTAAAGCTGGTAAATCGGCAGGTGCTAAATAGTAAAATTTTGAAACCATGGCTTTAACAAAGCAAGAAAGAAGATATAGAATTAAGAAGAGAATCCGGAAAATCATTTCCGGAACTGCTCAGAAACCCCGTCTGAACGTTTTCAGAAGCAACAAGCAGATCTATGCTCAGTTGATCGACGATTTGTCTGGCACAACCATTCTGGCAGTATCTTCTCTTAATAAAGATTTCGAAGGTGCCCAGGGCACAAAAATCGAAATTGCTGCGAAAGTTGGAAAAGCTGTTGCTGAAAAAGCTTTGGCAGCCGGTATTTCAACTGTCGTATTCGATCGTAATGGTTATTTGTATCACGGTAGAGTAAAACAATTAGCTGACGCTGCCCGCGAAGGTGGCCTTAAATTTTAATAGTTATGGCAGGAGAGATCAGAAAAGTAAAAACCAGTGATTTGGAACTGAAAGACCGGTTAGTAGCTATTAACCGTGTAACAAAGGTAACCAAAGGGGGTAGAACATTTAGCTTTTCAGCTATTGTTGTGGTAGGTAACGAAGACGGCGTTGTAGGATGGGGTCTTGGTAAAGCAAGCGAAGTCACTACAGCCATCTCTAAAGGTGTTGATGCCGCAAAAAAGAACCTGATTAAAGTTCCGGTTTATAAAGGAACCATTCCTCACGAACAGGAAGCTAAATTTGGTGGTGCACGTGTATTCCTGAAACCTGCTACTTCGGGTACCGGAGTAAAAGCTGGTGGCGCTATGCGTGCTGTACTCGAAAGTGTTGGCGTTCACAACATCCTCTGCAAATCTAAAGGATCTTCGAACCCACACAACTTGGTAAAAGCAACTATGAACGCACTGCTCGAATTGCGCGATGCACACACCGTTGCCGAACACCGTGGCGTAACATTGGATAAAGTATTTAATGGATAAGGAGTTATGGCTAAGATAAAAATTACACAAGTAAAAAGTAAAATTGGTTCCGATAAAACTCAGAAAGCAACTCTGATTGCTTTGGGAATCAAGAAACTTAACCATTCGGTGGAACACGAAGTAACTCCACAAATTATGGGGATGGTCAGCAAAGTGAAACATCTCGTAATTGTAGAAGAAGTTTAAACTTATTAAGATCAAAATTATGGATTTAAGTAATCTTAAACCTGCTGAAGGTTCAACCAAAAGCGTTAAGCGCGTAGGTCGCGGTCAGGGTTCAGGTCATGGAGGCACTTCCACAAGAGGACACAAAGGTGCCAAACAAAGATCGGGCTATAAGAGTCGCCGCGGTTTCGAAGGAGGTCAGATGCCACTGCAGCGTGTTGTACCTAAATTTGGCTTTAAAAATATCAACCGTAAAGAGTATAAAGCAATCAACCTGGATGTTCTTCAGGAATTGGCCGAATCTTTAAAGATCACTACTGTTGATGTAAATACTTTAGTCGGAGCTGGTATGGCTTCCAAAGGTGACAAGGTAAAGATTTTAGGCGATGGAGTATTAAACCTTAAATTGGAAGTAAAAGCACATGCTTTTTCGAAAAGAGCAAAAGAGAGCATTGAAAAATTAGAAGGAACCACCGAAATACTCTAACCCTGATGAAAAAGTTTATTGAAACCCTAAAGAATATTTATAAGATTGAAGACTTGAGATCCCGGTTGGGGGTCACTTTGTTTTTACTTTTAATTTATCGTTTAGGATCGTACGTTTCTTTGCCCGGAGTTGATCCAGCCCAGCTGGCTCAACTCAAAAATCAGACATCTGAGGGGTTGCTCGGATTGTTAGATATGTTCTCAGGTGGAGCTTTCTCCAAGGCATCAATTTTTGCTTTGGGGATTATGCCTTATATTTCGGCTTCTATTGTAATCCAGTTGTTAGGTATTGCGGTACCATACTTCCAGAGATTGCAAAAAGAAGGGGAATCAGGCCGACGCAAAATCAATCAGCTTACACGCTATTTGACTGTTGTCATCCTGCTTTTCCAGGCTCCGGCTTATTTAGTGAACCTACATGTCCAATTACCTGAATCAGCTTTTGCTGTAACCGGAACCATGTTCACAATAACATCAACCATTATTTTGACTGCTGGTTCGATGTTTATTATGTGGTTAGGCGAGCGCATCACTGATAAGGGAATAGGTAACGGTATCTCGTTGATTATCATGATTGGTATCATTGCCCGTCTACCGCATTCTATAGTTGCCGAATTTGTTTCGCGCATCGAACAGCAAGGTGGTGGTATGGTAATGTTTCTGTTAGAGTTTGTGGTTCTTTTTATTGTATTTATGGGCTCTATTTTGTTGGTTCAGGGGACCCGCAAAATACCCGTACAGTATGCAAAAAGAATTGTAGGCAATAAGCAATATGGTGGGGTTCGTCAGTATATTCCTTTAAAAGTGAATGCTGCTGGTGTAATGCCTATCATCTTTGCTCAGGCAATCATGTTTATTCCGATTAGTATTGCGGGATTTGCCAGATCTGAAAGCCTAAGTGGATTTGCTGCAGCTTTTGCAGACCATACTGGTTTCTGGTATAACCTGACTCAATTTTTGTTAGTTATTCTATTTACATATTTCTACACAGCCATTACTGTGAATCCTCTGCAAATGGCCGAAGACATGAAGAAAAACGGTGGTTTCATTCCAGGTGTTAAACCAGGTAAGAGAACAGTCGAATTTTTAGATACTGTCATGTCCAGAATTACACTTCCGGGATCTATTTTTCTGGGTATTGTAACAATTTTGCCTGCTTTTGCAATGATGTCTGGAATCAACACACAGTTCGCCTATTTCTTTGGTGGTACTTCGTTGCTGATTCTTGTAGGAGTTGTTTTGGATACCTTACAACAAATTGAAAGTCATCTGTTAATGCGTCACTACGACGGGTTGATGAAATCAGGCCGTATTAAAGGACGTACAGGTGGCGGTGCAGCAGCATATTAATGAGGAAATGAGTAATTGTTTAAGATTGGTGAAAGTTCTAAACTTGTAAAATTTAAACATATTTATGGCGAAGCAAGCTTCAATAGAGCAAGACGGAACAATCATTGAATCATTATCGAATGCGATGTTCAGGGTTGAGTTGGAAAATGGACATATCATTACTGCACACATCTCAGGCAAAATGAGGATGCACTACATCAAGATCTTGCCTGGCGATAAAGTGAAGGTTGAAATGTCTCCCTATGACCTGACAAAAGGAAGAATTTCTTTTAGATATAAAAACTAAAGCACAAAATAATGAAAGTAAGAGCATCCATTAAAAAACGTAGCGCCGACTGCAAAATCGTTCGCAGAAAAGGCCGTTTGTACGTGATTAACAAAAAGAATCCTAAGTACAAACAACGTCAGGGATAATTTATTTAACTTTGTAAAAAATTTATTATGGCTCGTATAAGTGGTGTTGACATCCCTAATAATAAAAGAGGAGAGATAGCATTGACCTATATTTATGGTATTGGTCGTAATCTTTCGAAGACTCTCCTTGAAAAAGCCGGCGTTGACAAAGACATCAAAGTTCAGGAGTGGACTGATGATCAACTGGCTGCAATTCGTGCAGCAATCAGTGGAAGCATCAAGGTTGAAGGTGAATTACGTTCTGAAACCCAGATGAATATTAAACGATTGATGGATATTGGCTGTTATCGCGGAATTCGTCATCGTATTGGTTTGCCCGTTCGTGGACAGAGTACAAAAAATAATGCACGTACACGTAAGGGAAAGAAGAAAACTGTTGCTAATAAGAAAAAAGCCACTAAATAATTGATATTTGAATTATGGCAAAAAAGACTGGTTCTACAAAAAAACGTGTTGTTACCGTTGAAGCGACCGGACAGGCACACATTCACTCTTCATTCAACAACATCATTGTGTCGTTGACCAATGGTAACGGAGAAGTGATTTCGTGGTCATCTGCCGGGAAAAAAGGTTTTAGGGGTTCAAAAAAGAATACTCCCTATGCCGCTCAGGTAGCTTCAGAAGAATGTGCCAAGACTGCTTATGATCTTGGTCTCCGGAAGGTGAAAGTGTTTGTTAAAGGTCCGGGTAATGGTCGTGAATCTGCAATTCGTGCAATTAGTACGGTAGGAATTCAGGTAACCGAAATTGTTGACGTTACCCCACTACCACATAATGGATGTCGTCCTGCAAAAAGGAGACGCGTTTAATTTTAAAAAGTTAAGACAATTATGGCAAGATATACAGGACCTCAATCAAGAATCGCCAGAAAATTTGGCGAACCGATTTTCGGACCAGATAAAGCACTCGAAAAGAAAAATTACCCTCCGGGATTTCACGGATTGGCTAGCCGCAGACGTAAAAAATCTGAATATGGTTTGCAGTTGAAAGAGAAACAGAAAGCCAAATATATGTATGGCGTTTTGGAAAGACAATTCTCAAACCTGTTCAAAAAAGCTTCTGCATCCAAAGGTGTAACCGGTGAAGTTTTGTTACAATTGCTCGAAGCTCGTTTGGACAACGTCGTGTTCCGGCTTGGAATTGCACCGTCACGTTCAGCAGCTCGTCAATTGGTTTCTCACAAACACATCGTTGTTAATGGTGAAGTTGTAAATATTCCTTCATATCACCTGCGTCCGGGCGATATCGTTGGTGTACGCGAAAAATCAAAATCACTTGAAGTGATTACAAATGCGCTCAACTCTCGCCGTTACAATAAATATGCGTGGTTGGAATGGGATAACAGTCAGTTGGCCGGTAAATTCTTAAACCGTCCGGAAAGATCTGAAATTCCTGAAAACATTAAAGAACAACTTATTGTAGAGTTGTATTCTAAATAATCAAATACTCAGTATTATTATGGCAATATTAGCGTTCCAAAAACCCGACAAAGTTATAATGGTTGAAACCGATGATAAGTACGGTAAGTTCGAATTCCGTCCATTGGAACCAGGTTATGGTATTACTATCGGAAATGCTTTACGCAGAATTCTGTTATCCTCTTTGGAAGGTTATGCGATCACTACTGTTAAAATCGACAAAGTTGACCATGAATTTGCTACCATTAAAGGTGTAATGGAGGACGTTACCGAAATTATCCTGAATCTGAAGCAAATCAGGTTTAAACGTGAAGTTGAAGATTTTGACAGCGAAAAGGTCTCAATCTCTATTTCCGGTCAGGATACTTTTACCGCCGGAGATATCAATAAATTTATGACCGGTTTCCGCGTACTCAATCCAGAATTGATTATTTGTCGGATGGAGCCGGAAGTAAAATTACAGATGGATATCACCATCAATAAAGGCCGCGGTTATGTCCCAAGCGCTGAAAATAAGCCGATCGATGCTGAGTTTGGATTAATTCCGATCGATTCAATTTTCACACCTATCAAGAACGTGAAATATGCTATCGAAAATTACCGTGTTGAGCAGAAAACCGACTATGAGAAACTCGTATTCGAGATTACTACCGACGGTTCTATTCATCCAAAAGACGCACTGAAAGAAGCAGCAAAAATCTTGATCTATCACTTCATGCTCTTCTCTGACGAAAAGATTACCATCGATTCTGACGAAAAGTTTGCAAACGAAGAGTTCGACGAGGAAGTGTTGCATATGCGCCAGCTTTTGAAAACAAAACTGGTAGACATGGATCTTTCCGTTCGTGCATTAAACTGCCTGAAAGCAGCCGATGTTGAAACTTTGGGTGAACTGGTTACCTACAACCGGAACGATCTGCTCAAATTCCGTAATTTCGGTAAAAAATCACTTACAGAACTCGACGACCTGTTGGTGAGCCTGAATCTTACATTCGGAATGGATATCAGTAAGTATAAACTTGATAAGGAATAAGTAAAAAATGAGACATAATAATAAAATCAACCATTTAGGGAGAACCAGTGCTCATCGGAAAGCCATGTTGTCCAATATGGCTAACTCACTGATTTTTCACAAACGGATTTCAACCACGGTTGCCAAGGCAAAAGCTTTGAGAGTTTATGTTGAGCCGCTTATCACTAAAGCTAAAGACGACACAACACATTCACGCAGAGTTGTATTTGAATACTTGAAAAGTAAAACTGCTGTTTCAATGTTATTCAGAGACGTTGTTGAAAAAATCGGTGATCGTCCGGGAGGATATACCCGGATTTTGAAAACTGGAAACAGACTTGGTGACAATGCAGAGATGTGTATCATTGAATTGGTAGACTACAACGAAAATATGTTGGCTGCCAAAGACAGCAAAGCTAAAGCTGCTCGTTCGCGTCGTGGCGGCAAGAAGAAGGCAGATGCACCTAAAACTAAAACTGCTGCTCCTGTGAAAGAGGTTTCTCCTGAAGTAAAACCTGAAGCTGAAGGTGCTCCTGAAGTGAAGGCTGAAGAATAAACGTAAGTTTTTTCAACATAGAAAAAGGCTGATTTTTTAATCAGCCTTTTTTATTTCCTTTTTCGGGTGAGCAATAAGTTAGAAAAATTGGGATTTTTTTACTGACTTAATTCATCAAGGTCAGTTTTTGGTTAAGATGATATTTGATCGATACGAGAAGCTCATTGATGTCGACTGGCTTAATTAAATAGTCATCACCACCGTTTTTTAAGCAACGTACCCTGTCGTGCTCGTAATCGTTTGTCGTTACGAAGATAATGGGGATGTGTTTGTTTCTGCTGTTTTCTGATGCCCTGATGCGTAGCGTTGCTTCAGCTCCGTCCATAACTGGCATCAATAAATCCATCAGGACCACATCAAAAGTTTTATGTTCAAGTTTCTCAACCGCTTCAAGTCCATTGTCCGCTGTTTCAATCTCGTAATATTTTTTCAACGAGTAATACAGGAATTTTTGGTTAATTGGGTTGTCGTCAACTACCAGTACTTTCACAGAGTGTATTTTGATTCGATATATACTAAAGGCCAAATCTAGTAATTTTCATCGTCGAAAAAAACTACTTTTGCTAATTCAGAATAGTTTCTGGATAGTTCAAAACAACCTTTTGATTTTCTTTATAAAAAATTGAAGATATGACAGAAGATAAAAAGATCATTTTCTCCATGTATCGGGTGAGTAAAACGTATCCCCCACAAAAACAGGTATTAAAAGACATCTCGTTGTCTTTTTTCCTGGGTGCCAAAATCGGAATTATTGGTTTAAACGGATCCGGAAAGTCCACTCTTTTGAAGATTATTGCCGGACTGGAAAGCTCTTATCAGGGTGAGGTGGTATTTTCTCCAGGCTATACAGTTGGTTACCTGGAACAGGATCCGAAACTTGACGAAGGCAAAACCGTGAAGGAAATTGTTCAGGAAGGCGTTCAGGAAATTGTGGATGTACTGAAAGCTTACGAAGATATTAACCTGAAATTTGGTGATCCGGCAGTGTACGAAGACCCGGATGCAATGGATAAATTGTATGCGGAGCAAGCAATACTTCAGGATAAAATTGACCAGTACGACGCCTGGAACCTGGATGCCAAACTCGAACGGGCCATGGATGCGCTCCAATGCCCGCCTGATGATCAGCCGGTGAAAGAGCTTTCCGGAGGTGAGCGCCGACGTGTCGCTTTGTGCCGCTTGCTCCTGAAGGAACCGGATGTACTTTTGCTTGATGAGCCTACCAATCATTTAGATGCGGAGTCGATTCAATGGCTCGAAATGCATCTTCAGCAATACAAAGGAACCGTGATTTGCATCACTCACGACCGTTATTTCCTCGACAATGTGGCTGGCTGGATTCTTGAGCTTGATCGGGGAGAAGGCATTCCGTGGAAAGGCAATTATTCATCATGGCTTGAGCAAAAATCGAAGCGCATGGAGCAGGAAGAGAAAGTGGCTTCTAAGCGGAGGAAAACGCTCGAAAGAGAGTTGGATTGGATTAGGTTGGCACCCAAAGCACGGCAGGCTAAATCGAAAGCGCGTTTGGGCGCTTACGACCGGTTGCTGAATGAAGATGTAAAGCAGAAAGAAGAGAAACTTGAAATTTTTATTCCGAATGGTCCGCGTTTGGGCGAAAAAGTGATTATTGCGAGCGATGTAGCCAAAGGCTATGGAGACCGACTGTTATTTGAAAACCTGAGTTTTGTCCTCCCGCCCAACGGAATTGTGGGTGTTATTGGTCCGAATGGTGCCGGTAAAACTACTCTTTTTAAACTGATAATGGGTTTGGAACAGGCCAATAAAGGAATCTTTGAGGTTGGCGAAACGGTCAAGATTGCCTATGTCGATCAGACTCACAAGGCGATTGACCCGGGAAAGACCGTGTTTCAGGTAATTTCGGGTGGTGCAGATTTAATGAACGTAGGTGGCAGACAGATAAATGCCCGTGCCTATGTTTCACGATTCAATTTTGGCGGTTCCGATCAGGAGAAGAAGTGTGGCATTCTTTCCGGAGGAGAACGGAACCGACTGCATTTGGCGATGGCCTTAAAAGAAGAAGGTAATGTCTTGTTGCTTGATGAGCCTACCAACGATATTGACATCAATACGCTTCGGGCGCTCGAAGAGGGTCTGGACAGTTTCGCCGGTTGCGCGGTAGTTATCTCGCACGACCGCTGGTTCCTCGACCGAATTGCAACGCATATTTTAGCCTTTGAAGGCGATTCGAAAGTTGTATTTTTTGAGGGAGGTTTTTCCGATTACGAAGAAAACCGTAAGAAACGGATGGGCGATGATGCTCCTCATCGCGTAAAATACAGGAAACTGATTGAGTAGAAATCATCCGAAAGTTTGGATGAAAAGTCCGAAGTGAATAATTCATTTCGGACTTTTTTTTTGTTTTTCCGGAACAGAAATTCGCGAAATGTGTTGTTTTTTGAGAGCGAAACTAAGGATTAAACAGCATAAAATAAAATTGTAGAATTGTCCCCGTTTTTAACTTTCGTTCGTCATTCTGATATAATCTTAAATTTTAATTCGATGAAAGAATTTGTTTTGATTTTCAGACTCAACAATCTGTCCGATGCCAAGCCTTCTCCGGAACAGATTCAGGAACGGATGAACTGGCTTGCCGGTATTGCTGCGCAAAACAAACTGGCCAGTAAAGGAAACACTTTGTCGGTTACCGGAGCAAAAACCGTAAAGTCAGCCAATGTAGTTACTGATGGGCCTTACACTGAAATTAAAGAGTTTGTCAGTGGTTTCATGATCGTGAAAACAGATACGATTGAAGAAGCGGTTGAACTGGCAAAAACTAACCCGATTTTCAAAACGGGAGGTTCTATTGAAGTGCGCGAAGTATTGATTCCCGGCAGCAAGATGTAATCGATGCAAAACCAGTCTCCGCAATCGGTTCAGGAGCTTTTACCCCATCTTTTCAGGAGGGAATATGCGAGAATGACGGCAGTTTTGTGCCGTCATTTTGGCCTAAGCCATATTGAAATTGCGGAAGACATTGCCAGCGAAACATTTCATGCTGCGTCCGAAATCTGGCCGGAGAAAGGCCTTCCGGAGAAGCCTGAAGCCTGGCTTTATGTTGTGGCAAAAAACAAAACCCTCGATTTTTTGCGTCGCACTTCGACATTTGGTAAAAAGATCCGAAAAGTGGCGCTCTCCGAAGATAACCAATTTTCAGAACCAGCAATTGACTTTGAGGAACAGACCATTGCCGATAGCCAGTTGTCGATGATATTTGCGGTAAGCAATCCTTCTGTTTCTCCGGAAGCACAGATTTGCCTGGCTTTGCAGATATTGTGTGGATTCAGTATTGACGAAATAGCTGACGCTTTTCTGGCTAAACCCGAAGCAATTAAAAAGCGACTGGCCAGGGCCCGAAAGACATTGCGGAAAGAACATTTTTTGATCGGCCCGTTGACTCACGAAATGGTTGGCGACCGGCTGGATGTAGTTCTGAAAACCATTTACCTGTTATTTAATGAAGGATATTTCTCTAAATCCGGAAACCAAACCATTCGCCGCGAGCTTTGCGCCGAAGCCATTCGGCTGACATTGATTTTAGCGGAAAATCCGTTTGTAAATGTTCCCGGGGTTAATGCACTGCTGGCATTATTTTGTTATCAATCGTCGAGGTTTGGCG
>JAEWME010000394.1 GCA_023393265.1 Bacteroidota bacterium
AAGCTCTCCAATTATTCTCCGAAGTCGAGAATTGGAACGTAATATTCTCGCACAAGCGGTCGGCACGCGACCATGAAGCCATGTCGTCATCTCCGTTATTGCGGAAACTACAATGTTCAACAACCGAGTTTTTACTTCCGTAGGCGAGGTTTATTCCGTCGGCGTAATTATTTCGGAATCGGCATTGCTGAACCGTCAGACCGTCTGCTGCTTCAATCCAGGCTCCACACTCGAAATGCTCAGCCCAAACGTTTTTTATTACCGAACCTGAACCAAAGCTACCCATCAGGGCTTTTCCACCCTGGTAACGGTCGTCGTTGTTGTAATATCTTTTGTTATTTACAGTATTCAGGTAAAGTCCATCCAGAACAATATTTCCAGAATAAGTTTCAATTCCGCGCTGGCTGTAGGTTCCTTTTTGGTCCGATGAAGCAGTAAAATAGATTTCAGTATACCACATTCCTGCGCCAATCAGTTTGGTTCCATCGCCTGTGATGGTAATCCGGTTACTCACTTCGAATCTGCCTTCCGGAATATAAATAGTCTTCCCCCGGTTTTGAGAAACGAAATATTGAAGTTCTCCCTTATCTGCCGAATATGCAATTTTATTCGCGTCGGCAATCGATTCGAATGTTACTGCTGCCGGAACTTCTTCCAACTCTACGAAGTCTATCGTATATGGAATTTCATTTTCGTCAGCTTTTACCAATCGGAAAGTAGCATTGGCTGGAATTTTATTTTCGAGCTTCACATGTATTTCATCAAATCTCATGCGAGGAAATTTGCTCGTCGCGTCGGGCGTATTGTCGGGTACTTTGCTACCGCTTTTCAGGATATATTGCCACGCCCAATAAGAATCCAGTGTGATATTCTGAATGAGAATATCGTTTACATACAAGGCCATTGTTCCTTGTGTTCCGTTTCCGTCATTGCTGTCCGGCAACGAAAAACGAATGGTCAGTCCATCTGCCGGAGTGCTGTTCACCCATTGTATATATGAGTCTTTCGCGGTAAGCTGCACCGCTTCCTGGTTGCTGGCTTCGCTTTGTAATTCGCGTTGATCGAAAGTTGGTGGTAAAATAGTTCCGTTGGTCACGCATTTGCCGTTTTCGGCTTCGTAACGCACATACGGACGGTCGAAATATCCTCTTTCTTCTCCGGCAAAAGTGCTTTGAACTTTGGAGGCCAGTCCTGAAAATAATAGGAAAGCTATCAAAAAAAATCTCATTTCTTTTTCATCAGTTAATGGTAGACTAAAGTACAAATTTATTGAAGTGTTTTCCAGAAAGGGCCTTCTATAGATTCTGTTTATAGAATTTTAAAGGCTCAAAATGGCGATGTATAGTTTTCTGAAATCTATATTTTTCTCTGCCTTTTTATTTGTAATTTATTTATTATTAGTGATATGTGAAAATTGTAGTCAATAATGGATTGATATATTTATGTCCTCTCTGGTCGGCGGTCTACCTTTGACGAAGTATTAACTAAATTTATATATTATGAGAAAGTTTACTTTATTGTTTGTTGCATTTGCAATGATTGTTATTGGTGCAAAAGCTCAAAATCTGAATAATCCCAAAGATGCTGATGGTTATTACATTGTGAAGTGGAATTGCGCCAGTGAAACATGGGCCGAATCGAACGACGTTGAAATTGACCAGACTTTTGTCTTTGCAGTCGATGTAACCGGAACTCCTTTTGAAGCATGGCTGAAAGCGACCCCAACTGCTGCAGGTGCAACCCGAGCACTTGCTATTAACAAATGGACGAATTACGGTGACGTAAGTGGTGGAACCAACCGTTTGAAACAAATCAAAGGAAATATTTTTGGTGCAACCTGGAACATCAAACAAATGGCTTCGACCATGGATGTAGAATCTGCTACTGGAATTGACTCTGTTTTGTATGTGTATGGTCAGGTTTTCGGATTTGAATTCACTGCTGACAATCCTGGTGCTGGATGGTGGTTGTGGCCTGCTGAAATCGAAGGAGGGACTGCAATTGATCCGGGAACAGGTGCTATTTTTAGAACACTTCCTTACACCGGAACTAAAACCAGTGCCGAATTCTTCAGCGACGATTATGAAGGTGGCTTGTTTTTATCGAATAACACTCCGGAAAAAGGTTACACACTTCCTTGTGTAATGTCAACAACTGCAACAAGAGATCAACTGAAATCAGAATCACCGGTGGTTAGTCATGAGTACTACAACCTGCAAGGCGTAAAACTTCTTCGTGCTCCTGAAAGAGGCTTGTATATTCATAAAATGATCAAAGCTGACGGCTCTTCGGTTTCAAAGAAAGAACTTAAACCATTGAGATAACAAGCTATGGTTTTTAAAGGAAAAGCGAGGTTTTTCACGCTTCGCTTTTCCTTTTTTTATTTCATGTTTATTCACTATGCCAAACAACTTAGATATATGAAAAAACAAAAATCAGTTGTTTTCTTTTTGCTCATTATTTTTTGCTGTTTCGCAGCAGTTGGAGGTTATGCCCAGGGAGCGAAAGCTATTACCGGGAGCGTTAAGGATAAGAACAATCAGCCCATTGTTGGGGCAACTGTTTCTACTAACGTTTCGGGTAATCTGACGGGCGCTGTAACCGACTTTGACGGTAATTTCAAATTATCGGTGCCTGTTGGCAGTGTTATCGATGTTTCGTCAATGGGTTATAAATCATATCGGGAAAAGATTACAAACGACAAAAGCGTATATGCGGTCGTTTTGGAAGAAGATACAAAATCGATCGACGAAGTAGTTGTGGTCGGGTACGGAACACAAAAGCGTTCGGAACTTACTGGTTCTATTTCTTCGGTCAAAACCGACGATGTGAAGGACTTTTCGTCAAAGAGTCTGGCTGAATCGCTTAGTGGTCTGGCTGCGGGTGTAATGGTTACCAAAAGCGAAGGTACACCGGGCAGTTCTGCCGACATTATTATCCGTGGCGCTGGCTCGCTAAACGGAATGAATCCCTTGTATATTGTTGACGGTGTTCCGCAGGAGGCCGGTTTCAATTTTAACATGCGCGATGTTGAATCAATAGAAATTCTTAAAGACGCCGGTTCTGCTGCAATTTATGGTTCAAGGGCCGCCGGCGGTGTCATCCTGATTACAACCAAGCATGGCAAGAAAGGTGAAAAGGCTACCATCAATGCCAACGCCAGATATGGTGTCCGTAATATTACCACCAATATCGAATTATTGAATACAGCCGACTGGATTCGCGCCCGCGACGCGTTCGGAACAAGCAACACACTGAACGTCCTTGGAGCAAAAAGTATCGATGATCTTCCAAATACCAACTGGATGGATGTGATGTTTGGAACCGGCATCGAACAGGAATACAATGTTTCGATAGCCTCGGCTTCCGAAAAGACAAGTTTCTTCCTTTCTGCAAGTTATCTTAGCGAAAAAGGTGTTTATCTCGATACACAATCCGATCGCTTTTCTTTCAGGAATAACCTGGAACACAAATTTAATAGTCACATCACCATCGGAGAGTCACTCTACGGAAGTTCCACCAAAACGAATCCTTCAACGGCTTCTTCTATTTATAATCATACCATTCCGTTCCGTACAGTGCCTGTTTCTCCAGTTTATGACGAGAACGGAAATTTTGCACAGACAAATGACAAAGCTGGCAGCGGTCCAAACTTCGCTGGTTTGGAAGACGCTTTCCATGTTTTTAACGATAATAACTATGCCCTGAATGCACAAGCTTACCTTAGTATCAATTTTATGAAAGGTCTTGACCTGAAGGTAACAGGGGCTGGCGAATTTACAGGTTTCTCTAAAAATACGTTTACCGAGTACCGCGATTTCGGCCCGGTGCAGGTTAGTCCGCAGCAACTGAATGCTTATGCCGGTACTTCGCAAAACCTGATGTTTAACTCGGTGCTGACCTACGACACCAATTTTGGAGATCACAGCCTAAAATTGATGGCCGGAACTGAATCGTGGAAATTGGATGGCTACAATGTCAGCGTTACGGCCTACAATTTTGCTATTCCGGTTGCCAAATCGATCGCCTTGTCGTCGGCTGGCCCAACAAAGGATGCTTCCGACAACTTGCCGGTTGAACGTAGGTCTTCGTTTTTCGGTCGTGTAAACTACAGCTACCTGGGCAAATATTTGTTAACGGCTAACTTCAGGGCTGACGCTTCCGATCGTTTTGTTGGTAAAAACCGTTGGGGATATTTTCCATCGGTAAATGTTGGCTGGCGAATCAGCGAAGAAGATTTTATGAAACCGCTGACCGAAAGCTGGATGACCAATACTAAAATTCGTGCCAGTTGGGGTATTCTCGGAAATGATGTGAGTGTGCCACAGTTCATGTACCAGTCAACATGGTCAGGAACCGGAATCAGCCATTCGTTCGATGGAACTTCAACACAACAGGCTGGCTACTGGCTTGCTATTTTCGGTAACGAAAACCTGAAATGGGAACAAATCAACCAGTTCGACTTCGGGCTTGATATGAATTTCCTCGATAACAGGCTCATCGTTTCTTACGACTACTACAATCGCCAAACCCGCGACATGCTTTATCGTGGCGATTTGCCGCTGTCGGCCGGGATGAGCTACTATTTCAGCAGCGATGATCCTGCCAATACGGTTCCGGTATATTTTAATGCTGGTTTGGTCGAAAACCAGGGACACGAAATTTCTGTTGGCTGGACCGACAGGAAGCACGCCGTGAAATATTCGGTTAACGCAAATGCGTCGTTCAACTCGAACCTGGTGAAACGTATTGGTTCTGCTCCCGGAGCAGCGCCAATTGATGAAGGCCTCGACAATACCTGGAACCTGATTTCGCGTACGCAGGATGGTTCACCAATGAGTATGTTCTACGGATACAAAGTACTTGGTATTTTCCAGAATCAGGCACAGGTTGACGAATATAACCAGCGTGCCCTGACTGCCTGGAGATCACAAAATCCGGATCACACAAGTTTTGATCCTAATACTGGTCAGCCACTCAATCTGAATGGTCAGCCCATCGGTATTTATTATCAGAAACAGCAGACCGGCGTTGGTGACCTCATTTTTGACGACAACGGACAAGGCCTCGTGACCCCACTTTCACGTCAGTTTATCGGTAATCCGTGGCCGAAGATGACTTTCGGGCTGAATGTGAACCTGGAATATAAAAGTTTCGATTTGAGTGCCGTATTTCAGGGAGCCATCGGTTTCGATATTATGAACCTTGTGAAGCCTTATACGCAAATGTTTAGCTCCGATAATACAACGGCTGACATCTTTAAAACATCGAATTTCGGAGTTGGAAATACAACTGTTACCGATATGCCACGCGTTGGTTATCTGGATGAAAATGGTTCGTTTATTGGCGACGGTGCTGCCAATAAGAACTATTCGACAGTTTCTGGCTACATGGT
>JAEWME010000406.1 GCA_023393265.1 Bacteroidota bacterium
GAAAGACAAAAAGGAAGAAAAGGAAAAAGGCAAAGTTGTTCGTTCCGAATTCCGTTATTCTTCGTTCCAGCGAATGTTTGCCCTGCCGAAGGAAGTTGATGTAACCAATATCAAAGCTTCGCACAAAAACGGTGTGCTGACCATTGAACTTCCGAAGAAAACAGAATACAAGGAAAATCTGTCGCGCCAGATCGAAATTCACTAATCTTATTTGTTTGTGTTAGTAATTAAAGGATTGTGCCTTCGGGTACAGTCCTTTTTTTTGCTTGAAGTTGGTTCAGCCTCTGAAATTTATCAGGATAGTCGATTCCAGTCATTCAAAGTCGTTGACGGGTGAAAACGAGTGACAACAAATGACAACTATCACAACAATGACAACCGGTTCTTACAGATCTTTCTTCGAAAAGCTTAACGGCAGCAGACATTCCACGCCATTCAGCACCAAAATGGAATCCTGTCCATCGAGAATAATCCGGATGGGTTGACTGAAACGAACTTCGGTTTCGGCCATTACCTGGCGGCACGATCCGCACGGCTTCACTGGTTCATTTACCAAAACGCCGTTTTTAGCGGCAGAAATCGCAATGGTTTTCACGGCTGATTCCGGATAATTGGCATTGGCATAAAACAAGGCCACGCGCTCGGCGCATAATCCGGAAGGAAAAGCCGAATTTTCCTGGTTGTTGCCGGTAACAATCTGTCCGTTTTCAAGCAAAACAGCCGCACCAACGTGAAATCCGGAGTATGGCGCGTAAGCTTTCTGCGTAATTTTTCGGGCTTCGGTGAGTAAGAGCTGGTCTTTTTCAGGAAGTTCGTGAATTGTTTCGTATTCGTATACAACAATTTTTATTTCTGACGTTTTCATCCTGGAGCTGTTTGTTTTTGCTTGCCCGACTGATGCCGCGTGTTAAAATGGCTCAATTCCGGACAATTTTGCCAAATGTACATTAATAGTTGTTATTTTTCAACCGTGCCAGCTCATAACATTTTTTTATTTTTGTGAAGCACAGAACAAAAACTATGATGAAATATATTCTTACGGCGATCGCCTTGTTTTTCATAACTTCCGGATTTGCACAAATCAGCCAGGTTCGGGAAGACTATATCAAAAAGTTTTATCCGCTGGCTATTTCCGAAATGGAGCGAAGCGGCATTCCGGCCAGCATCACACTGGCACAGGGTTGCTGGGAATCGCAAAACGGGAATAGTCGTCTGGCGGTGGAAGGCAACAACCACTTTGGGATAAAATGCAAAAAAGAGTGGACCGGTAAAAAGATTTACCACGACGATGATGCGAAGCACGAATGTTTCAGAAAATATGCACATGCCGAAGCTTCTTATATCGACCACAGCGATTTTTTGATGAACAGCAGTCGCTATGCGTTTTTGTTTCAGCTCGATCCGAAAGATTACGTGGGCTGGGCGCGCGGGTTAAAGCAGGCTGGCTATGCAACCGATCCAACTTATGCCGATCGCCTGATTAAAATCATCGAAGACTACAAATTGTACTATTACGACGAATATGGCGCAAACCGTCAGCTGGCTTCAATTCCGCATACTCCGGAGCCGGTGAAATCTTCGGCCCCGTCTATAACCAAACAGCCGGTTGCCCGCGTGCATAAAATCGAATTCAGAAATGGCTTGAAATCGTATGTGGTTGGTGAAGGTGAAACTTACGAAAGTATCACTAAAAAACTGAAAATGAAGGACTGGCAATTGGCTGAATACAACGATTTTGCCAGGGGCCGGCGTTTGCAGGAAAATGAAATTGTGTATGTGGAGCCCAAGCATAAAAAGTCCGATCGTTCGCGTAAAATATATGTAACAGAAGAAGGCGACACGATGCACTTCATTTCTCAGAAATACGGACTGAAACTAAAACCATTGCTGCGGAGAAACCGCATGAAAACGGGCGACGAGCCGGCCACTGGTGAAAACGTATATCTGAGAAACAAGCGTCCGCGCCGGGCGTAAAAGTCGGTCCAAAATTATCTTTTCCTGCTTTTTTAATTCGGGTTCAGTCTCCTGAAATCCGGCTGCCATTATTTTCGTATTTTTGCGCCGTTCAATATGGTTTTAAGGTTTTTATGGTAAACTATTCAGGAAAGAAAGCTTCATTTTATACCTTGGGATGTAAACTCAATTTCTCCGAAACCTCCAGCATTGCGAGGCGGTTTGGCGAATTCGGGTTCGAGCGGGTTGAATTTGGCGATGAAGCTGATGTGGTGGTAATTAATTCGTGTTCGGTGACGGCTGAAGGCGACAAAAAAACGCGCAACATCATCCGGCAGGCTGTCAGGAAAAATCCCGGGGCGACAGTGGTTGTTACCGGTTGTTACGCGCAGCTTCAGCCCGAAACCATTCAGAAAATTGATGGCGTCGACCTGATTGTCGGCTCATCCGAAAAAATGAATATTCCCGAATATCTCGGCGATCTGGGCAAAAAGTCACAGACCGAATTGCACCTTCAGAAGCCAAAGGAAATCAGGAATTATTTCCACGCTTACTCATTTGGCGACCGAACACGCAGCTTCCTGAAAGTTCAGGATGGATGCGATTATTATTGCACCTATTGCACCATTCCGTTTGCACGCGGAAGAAGCCGAAACGACAGCATCCAAAATACAGTGGCCGAAGCCCGCGAAATTGTGGAAAAAGGAACGCTCGAGATCATCCTGACAGGCGTAAATATTGGCGATTTCGGGAAATCGACCGGCGAAGCGTTTATCGGTTTGCTTCGCGAA
>JAEWME010000001.1 GCA_023393265.1 Bacteroidota bacterium
GAGTAGAAAGATTTATGTTACCAAAGATGCAAATGCCTTACCTCCACCAATTTTTATTGATATAAAGAAAGATGGCATTTATGTGATGAAAGAATTGGTGAAGATTGATGAGCTTAAGACGAAGTTGACAATACTTGCGAAAAATAATCCACAGTCTGAATTTTGGGTGAAAATTGGAATTGGAACATCCCAGAATCAGATAGAATCTTTGAAGGAGATTATTCATGATTCCGGAATCTCAAATGCAAAATATTCTACAGATTTAAAAGAAAAGGACTTTCCTATCAATAACTAAAAGTCTATTTATAACTATTCATCTCATACTGACAACTTGAAACATTACCACCAAAATTTAAGTCCGTGCTTGACTTTAAGTTGAACTCGGACTTACTTTAAAAAAGCCACCAGCTTGGCGCGTCTTCCTTGCTGGCGGCTTAATCATTGTCAAATGAGTTGCATTGCTGCAACGGTTCGAAATTAGGAATAAAAGTGCAAAACTGAAATGAACAGGGGCTGAGGTCCCTGTTTTTGTTTTTGGACGATAAATATTAATTTCGGCATCCTAAAATTGAAAAGACTTGCCGTTGTAGATTATGGAGATTATTCTGGTTAACAGCAAAACCACCATCGATGAATTTCACGAATTTCCAATCAGGTTGTATGCCGACGATAAAAATTGGGTCGCTCCGTTGCGCATGATGATTGAAGATGTTTTTAATCCGCAGAAAAACATGGGTTTTGCAAATGGTGATGCCCGGCGCTGGCTGGTTCGAAAAGGACGAAAAACAGTTGGGCGCATTGCAGCATTTTACGACCGAAGCAAACTGGAAGAGGGGAAAGAGCCCGCCGGATGTGTCGGTTTTTTCGAGTGTGAAAATGATCAGGCAGTTGCTAATTTGTTGTTCGATACTGCGAAAGAGTGGCTTTCTTCTGAGGGGTTCACCGCGATGGACGGACCGGTGAATTTTGGCGAGAACTTCTTCAATTGGGGGCTTTTGGTCGATGGTTTTATGCCGCAGGGGTTTGGAATGCAATACAATCCGACTTATTACCAGGAGCTTTTCAATCGTTATGGTTTCCAAACTTATTACAAACAGTTTAGCTATCACCTCGATATTACGAGCCCCGATCTTCCGGCGCGTTTCTGGAAAATTGCAGAATGGGTGGCTAAAAAGCCCGATTTTCATTATAAGACTTTTTCGTTTAAGAACAGGGAAAAATGTATTTCAGATTTTCTCTCTATATACGAACAGGCGTGGTGCAAACATTCGAACTACAAGCCCATCGATCCGAATGATCTGCGGGCGCTGATACGCGATGCAAAAATCGTGCTCGAAGAAGAGTTCATCTGGTATGTTTACCACAAAGACGAGCCTGTTGCCTTTTTTATGATGATACCCGACCTGAACCAGATTTTGGCACGTCTGAAAAACGGGAAACTTAATCTGCTGAATATCCTGAAACTGTTTTACTACAAGAAAAAGAAGGTGATGACCCGTTGCCGGGTGATTGTGATGGGCGTTGTTCCGAGGTTTCAGGGCGCTGGTCTCGAATCGGGAATTTTCTGGCAATTGCGCCAGGTAATGCTGCGAAAAAACTGGTATCGCGAAATGGAACTGAGTTGGGTGGGAGATTTCAACCCGAAAATGATTTCGCTCTTCAATGCTGTTGGAGGTCAATACGCCAAAACACACGAGACGATGCGTTATTTGTTCGATAGGAACAGGCCATTTGAACGTTTGCCAATTATTGAATAAGCTCGGACCAATTTCCCGGATAAATAATTATAAATGGTAATTGAGCTCATTAGTTTGCTCGTTAATTTGTACTACTTTCGTGATAAAAACTGGAAACATGCAAATCATTCAGGTTACAGATAAGCATACTAAAAAACTATTTCACGAAGTTCCTCACCTGATCTATAAAAATGATCCAAACTGGTCGTGCCCGCTTCATGTGATGGTAGAGGAAGTCTTCGATCCGGCTAAGAATCCTTCCTTTAAAAATGGAGAAGCCATTCGGTGGATTCTGAAGGACGACAGCGGTAAATTGCTGGGTCGAATTGGCGCTTTCATCAATCGAAAGAAAGCTCATACTTTCGAGCAACCAACCGGCGGCTGCGGTTTTTTCGAATGTGTCGACGACTTCGATGCCGCAAAAATGCTGTTCGATGCCGCCCGCGACTGGCTGAAGGAGCGTGGAATGGAGGCAATGGACGGCCCTGTCAATTTTGGGGAAAACTACATGAATTGGGGATTGCTGGCCAATGGATTTTCACATCAGGGATTTGGGATGCCCTATAACCTGCCATATTACGAGAATCTTTTCAGAAAATACGGGTTTGAAGTTTACTTTCAGCAGTTCAGTTATCACCTCGATTATTCCAAACCATTTCCGGAGCGATTTTGGAAAATTGCAGGTTGGGTTGCTCAAAAACCGGGCTATTCTTTCGAGCATTTTTCATTTGATAAGGCGGAAAAGTTTATCGATGACTTTTGCTACATTTATGATGAAGCCTGGCGTCACATGGAGCATTTTCAACCCTTGGATAAAGACGATATCCGCGATTTTATTAAGTCGGCCAAAGCCATTCTTGATCCTGAAATGGTTTGGTACGCATACCATGATGGAGTTCCGATTGCCTTGTTTGTGATGATTCCGGACATAAATCAGATACTGAAGAAATTGAATGGAAAGCTTAATTTCATCAATATCCTGAAATTCCTTTATTACAAGAAGACCAACCTGATGACCAGAACCAGAATCCTGATCATGGGTGTAACGCCAAAATATCAGAAATCAGGAATAGAATCGGCGATTTTCTGGCACCAGGATAAATTAATGAAGCATAAACCTCAGTATAAGGAAGTCGAGTTATCATGGGCTGGCGACTTTAATCCCAAAATTATTGCGCTTTACAAGTCGGTTGGGGGTGTTCATGTGAAAACGCATTACACCATGCGTTATTTATTTGATCGGAATAAACCCTTTAAAAGAGCTCCAATACTTGGGATGGAAGAATAATTGATAAAAATGTGGAATTAATTAAAGTGAAACGTTTGGAAATTACAATCCTAGTTGTAACTTTGCAAGCCGTTAAAAAACGAAAATAAAGATATTAAAAGAGCATAAAATGAAAAAAGGGATACATCCAGAAAATTATCGCACTGTTGCATTCAAAGATATGTCCAACGGTCATGTATTCATCACCAAATCGACTGTGGCTACTAAAGAAACAGAATTAGTCGACGGCGTTGAGTATCCGGTTGTTAAGCTTGAAATTTCAAGTGAATCACATCCTTTCTACACTGGTAAAATGAAACTTGTCGACACTGCTGGACGTGTTGATAAATTCATGAACAGGTATCAGAAACACATGGACAACAGAAAGAAATAATTCCTGTTTCCTGAAAAAATATTTGAAAAGCTTCGCGTTTGCGAGGCTTTTTTTGTTTCATTATGCAATGTTTTTTTGTCGTCTGCTTGGCTGTATTCTGAAAAAAAATGACGGTTTCGTTGATGATTGTTTTCCTGAAAACGCGTTTTCTTGACAAATCAGAATAAATTCGTATTTGTTTTTGATTTGGCATGGCTATTGCAAAAACAGTACTCGCTTTTGAGTGCGACTGTCTGAGCCAGTATGTCAGTTAGCAATTTTTATAGTTATTTGTGAAAAAGAAAGTAGAAGTTATGCAAAATATATTGATTACCAGTTTAGTGGATGATGAAAATGAATTGATTCCGATTCTTGCTGACGGTGACGATTCGGAATTGACTAACATAGATGTTCCTGACATTTTGCCAATTCTCCCACTGCGAAATACAGTAATATTTCCGGGAGTCGTGATGCCAATAACTGTTGGACGGCAGAAATCGCTTCAGCTTGT
>JAEWME010000053.1 GCA_023393265.1 Bacteroidota bacterium
TTCAGGAAACGTTTGGCGCGACTTAATTAGGACTTCCGAAAATTTTGATTGCTGTACTTACACTTATTCAATCAAATTTTCCGGAGATACTGTTTTGAATTCAATGCCATACAAAAAAGTCTGGCAATCTGAGGACAGTACCCAAACCCATTGGAGAACCATTGGATTCGCTCGGGAGGTACTGAACAAAGGATTGTTTTACATAGACGTGCACTGGATTCAGGATGAATACTTGTTATACAATTACAATTTAGAATTAAATGATACTGTAAAAATTGAGAATATCTTTGCAGACGAGGATTCTACTTTTTTCATCGTTTCAAATATTGAAAATGTATTCATTGATGGAAGTATCAGGAAAAAATACCTGCTTGTTTATCCTGAATATCATAACTTCACTGAAACCTGGATCGAAGGTATTGGAAGTTTAAGCGGTCTTTTGAGAGAAGGCTTCTATTATTGCTTGTGTAATAGACATACACTCTTATGTTGCTTTCATGGCGACGAACAGATTTATAAAAATCCTGAATACGATCGTTGCTATTACAGCAAAAGAAGAACAGATGGGTTGCATGCAATTCAGTCGCGGCAATTTAAGATCATCCAGGGTTTTTCAAATCAACAAGTGATCCTGCAATTTCCAGACAAAAAGCAGCGAAAAATAGCTGTCCTCAATAGTTCCGGAGCGATTGTAGATATATTTGATACCCGTGAAATGGAAGAAATACTCAATATTTCCGGTTATCAGTCGGGTTTATATCTTGTTACATCGACTGGAGAATCGCTAAAAAACCAGAAATTCATTAAATATTAAAGTCAAATTTATGAAACTTAAGATTCTAATATCATTAGGAATAATGATATTTTTTACTCACATATTAACTGCACAAAAAAGTATCAAAATAAATCAGACCATCAAAGGAGATACTTTACTTTATGCTTTTAATAATGAAATAATTGGAAGCCTTAAGCTAAACGCAAAAGTTCAGCTTGATAACGAAAATAGTTTGGTACGGGTCATTTTAGTTGATTCTAATTTATCAGAATGGCTAGTATATGAAACTTATTACCAAATCAATGAAAATAATCCTTTATCCGTAGTTAATGAATCAGATGAAACTGAGTTTCTGGACCATGTTCATCCCAAGTATCTAAAGATTCAAATAACAGATGCCTCTTTAAGCATTAATTCGTTGGAACTTGGGGAAACATTAAATAAAGGTAAACAAGCGATTGAGATTGACCAAAAAGCTAAAAAACAACGAATGAATGATCAAAAAATTGAACAGTTGAATAGAACCCTCAAAACGAATGGTAAATCATGGATAGCTGGGAAAACAGGAGTCTCAGATCTGACCTATGAAAAGAAAAAAGAACTATTTGGCAGAGATAAATTCAACTCGAAAGGATTAGAATTTTATATTGGTGGAGTCTTTGAATTCAACAACCAAGAGGATCTTCCAAAATTAAAGAGTACCTTAACTTCTTGTTTTATTGATCATTTTGATTGGAGAGAAAAACATGGAGCGAACCAGTCGAACTCCCCATATTATGACGGGGATGTTAATGGCAGTGGATGGTTAACCTCGGTGAAAAACCAACCGTGTAGCAATTGTTGGGCGTACGCCGCAGTTGGGGAAACAGAGGTTGTAGCAAATTTATATTATAACAGGCATGTTGATTTTGACCTTTCTGAAGCAGAAATTACGAGTTGCTACGGTCCTGGAAATACTTGTAGCAGTGGATGGGTAAATAATGGACTAAATTATATTAAAAACAATGGAGTAGTGAATGAAAGTTGCTTTCCAACTCCGCCTGATGATTTTCAGCATGCTTGCATTGAAAAATGCACCAGCCCATCTGAACAATTAAGGATTAGTGATTACACCAGAACAAATATTACTGTTGAAGACAGTTTGAAAAGAATGGTAATTAAAACACCCCTAACTGTAGTGATCGACGTTCCTTATTTTTACCATGCGATGGTTCTCTGTGGATACCATAAGATTGCCATTGGAGATAGACTATATTATTGTAGCGAAACTGGAGGGGGGTGGATTACAATAAATGCCAGGAATACTTTAATTGGAAAAACTTATTGGATATTAAAAAATAGCTGGGATACGACAATCGGAGATAAGGGATACATATATATGATAATTAATGACCTCTCATCTGTTCTGTCTGGTGACAATCAAATTTGTACGATAATTCCACCTATAAGTAGCCTAAATTATTCAAATGACTACGTTCGATGTGTGGACCTTGATGGGGATGGATATTTTAATTGGGGTATTGGTACAAGACCATCAACTTGTTCTAGTGAAGAAGATGGGGATGACTCAAATTCAAATCTTGGACCAATTAATAAATATGGTTATTGTGCTCACCTTGTAAGAACTAATCAGACATGGCAAACAACATCTGATGAATATGCAAATGTCATTATTAAAAATGGAGGGAATCTCACCCTAAATGGGGCAACGGTCAATCTAAATAATAATTCCTCATTTTCAGTTGAATTAGGAGGAACACTGACCATCAATAGTGGAACAATCCAATAATTCCCTTGGGATTCCAGCTTTCAGAAAAGCTGGAATCCTTTTCTTTTTTGTCCTATTTTCGTGCTGGCAATAAACCAATTCAATTTGTTGACAGAAAATAACGATGCCAAAATCCAATCTCCCAACATATCTCCGGGATAAGAAGAACCTCGTTTTCTGGGTTGTTCCCGTGTTGCTATTCGTGTTTGCGCTGTTTATGCTTAAAGAGATTCATGCTTTCTTTCAGGTTTGGCTCGACCCGGTGTACGCTTACCTGATGAACGGCCTCACTTTTGCGCTCGGCTCCAAGGACATTGGTCACATCGATCACCCCGGGACGCCCCTGCAATTACTGGTGGCGCTGCTTATCCGGATTTGGGCATTGTTTCGCGGATCAGCCGATCTGGCAACCGACGTGTTGGCAAATCCTGAAAGCTATCTCTATTTTATCACGCTTATGCTGATTGCCTTAAACGGCATTGCATTCTGGTTTTTGGGAATCTCGGCTAACCGTTTTTTGAAAAACCGAAGTTTGGCGGTGTTGGTGCAGTTGGCGCCTTTGCTCATTTTTCAAGTGGTAAATTTTATGCCGGTGGCTGCCTGCGAAACGGTTATCGTGTTTGCTTCACTGTCCATCGTTTCAGGCTTGTTGTTTCTCGAAATGCAGGACAATCGTCGGCAATTTTGGTTGGTATGGGTCGCATTTTTCTCAGCCCTGATGGTTGCAACCAAAATCTCCACAGCCGTGATGCTGATTTTGCCTTTTCTCTTTTTTTCAAAAAATAAACAGCGAATCACTTTTGCTTTCCTGACCTTGGTTTTGGCTGTTCTTTTTGTTCTGCCGGTTTGGGAAAAACTGAGCAATTTCACCGGGTTCCTCGCCAAAATGGCTACGCACACCGGACAATACGGAAGCGGCGAAGCCAAATTGTTTGATGCAGGGATTTATTTTCAGTCGCTGGCTAAAATGATGGCCAAAGAGTGGACATTTGCGCTGCACGTTCTGCTACTGCCAATTGGGTGGCTGGTCATCTTGCGACGGAAGTTAAAAGGCCAAATGCAGCGGATCTATCTGGCTTTGTCGGTGGCAACTATCCTGCAGATGGCAGTTGTGGCGCGTCACTACAGTTTTCACTACCTGATGCCGGTTTTTGCCATGGCTCTGCCGCTGCACATTCTTTTCTGGCTAAAAGTTTTTCAGGATAAAATCGAAAACTGGTCGCCCCGGATTGTTGCTTTGCTGGCAGCGATCATGGTTACGGGTGTTTTTGGTCGGTTGGTAGTGATGAATCATTTTTCGGCTGGGATTGTAAATCCGGTAAACAAAACTTCGGAGGCAATCCGGGCAAAGTTCTCAGGAAACTATGTCATTGTTAATGAATACAAAAATGGTTTTTCGCTGCCCGAACCTGCACTGAGGTTTGGCCTTGCCTACTGTGGACAAACAGCCAGATTGAGATACGCCCCGATTTTGGCGGCCCACTACTCCGGAAATTATTGCTGGAACTCGCGCGAAGGATTCTCAGACTGGAGTGGCAATCGTTTGGCTAGTGAAATTTTTGCTGAGCATGAAAAAATGTATTTGTATGCGAGTACTTCCGATTGTGATGTTTCCCGGCAGAAAGTTGCTGAGATGATTGATCTAGCTGGTATTTCGGGTTTGCTGACAAGCAAGGAAGTTTTCAGGAATGAGCAGTCGGGTGAAGTGATTGTTGAGGCCAGGGTTGATACAGCACGGCTCCGCGAATTGAATCATCCGGTTATGTCGCTGGAAACCGGAATGGAAGAACTGGCAGATGATCATGAGCTTTTCAGGAGTAGCCATCCGGATTTTGCTTTTCGGGTTGGCGGCGCGTGGTCGGATGAAAAAGCACGAAGTGGTGAGCATTCGCTGCTATTGACACAGTTATCTCAATTCGGGGGGAATATCTCTTTGCCCGTGAAGTTTGGGCGAAGATTTAAAATCGAATTCTGGCAATACAGTACAGATCGGAAGCAGGTGCTTGTTGTGGCTTCGGCCTCTAAAAACGATGTTTTTTACAAAACTTCGGCACCCGGACAAAACAACGCTGAAGGTTGGACACGAACAGAACTAAACGTTTCCCTGCCATCCAATTTTCAGGAGGAAACTCTTAATTTCTACCTTTACAATCCAACTTCTGACTCGGTTTGGATCGACGATTTAAGCATCAAGGTTTTTGAGTGATTTGCCACTATTTTCTTTTTCCCCTGAACCGTTTTTCCTTCGCCTGGTCTTTTCTTGGATTGGGTTTTGGCTTTTTGCTCTGACCGGGTTTGCGTTTCTTTTCGTGGAAAGCGCCTTTGAAAGTTGGGTCAGCGGCACGCTTTTGCCGGTCGATTTCACGCAACTGATCCTGACTTTCCTCTTTTTTCGTGGCTGTAATTTCCAAATCGTCCGGAAGTTCGAGCCGGGTGATTTCCATGCGGATCAATTCTTCGATTTTGTGCAGGTTCATTTCTTCTGCCGGATTGATCAGCGAAATGGCGGTGCCGGTGTTGTTGGCGCGGGCGGTGCGGCCAATGCGGTGCACGTAATCTTCGAGTTTCGAGGGCAAATCGAAATTGATCACATGGCTGACCGACTCAACGTCGATTCCGCGCGATGATATATCTGTGGTAATCAACACCCTAATCATGCCGCTTTTGAAAAGATTGATGGCATTCAGGCGTGTACTCTGGCCTTTGTTTGAGTGCAATATGCGCTTTTCGCCTTCCGACCGGCGTTTAATAATTTTAAAAACCTGCTCGGCGTTTTCTTTTGTTCCGACAAAGACGATTACCCGCGAATACGTTTCTTCGTCGCGCAGCAGGTAGTTGATCAGGTTTAATTTTGTCTGAAAATTGGGAACTTCGTAGTAAAACTGATCGATCAGTTCGGCTGGCGTGGCCGATGGCGCGACTTCAAGTCTTTCAGGAAAATCGAGAAACTCGTGACTCATTTCTTCCACCTTTTCGTTGAAGGTTGCAGAAAACAGGAGGTTTTGGCGTTTCACTGGAAGCACTTCCAGAAAGTTGCGGATTTGCGGGATGAAACCCATGTCGAGCATGCGGTCGGCCTCGTCAATCACCAACGTTTTTACTTTTTTCAGCGAAACAGCCTCGGCGCGGTACAAGTCCCACAAACGGCCGGGCGTGGCAACCAAAATATCGATTCCCGGTTTGATCAGTTCGGCATGTTTGGTCCAGCCGATGCCACCGTAAACCGTCGCTTTCCGGAGATTTGTGAAGCGGATCAAATCTTCGAGGTCTTCGCCTACCTGGATCGCCAATTCGCGGGTTGGCGCGAGAATCACTGCACGTGGGTCGTTCCCTTCGGCTTTCACCAACTTCATGATGAGCGGAATCAGGTAGGCTGCCGTTTTGCCGGTTCCGGTTTGTGCGATGCCCAAAACATCTGCCCCCGAGCGGATCATCGGGATTGCCTTTTCCTGAATGGGAGTCGCCTCGGTAAACCCAAGTTCTTCAATCGCTTTCAGAATCGATTTGCTGACTTTTAAATCTTCGAATGTTGCCATGTCGCAAAGATAGTGGAGTATTCTGAATTCGTAAATGGTTAATTCAGAACAGAAATGTATAGCTAATTTTCTTAGATTTGTGTTATGGAAATCATCGAGCAGAATACAGACCGCCTAATAGAACTTTGTGTCAATCACAAGGTTGGACAGTTGTATCTTTTTGGTTCGGCGTTAACCAGCCAGTTCAATGAGGCAAGCGATATTGATTTGCTGGTGCAGTTTTCACAGGTTGACCTGCTTGAATATTTTGACAACTACATGGATTTTAAGGAAGAACTGGAAGCGCTGTTTAATCGGCCAGTCGATTTGGTTGAAGATCAGGCGATAAAAAATCCGGTTTTCCGTAGAATTGTTGATCGGCAAAAAAGGTTGATTTATGAACGAAAAAGTGCTTAAGTCGCTATACGACATCAGATTGGCGATTGATGAAATCGAATCGTTCTTCGCCGGGCGTGAGAGAAGTTTTGAGAAGTATGCTGCGGATATTATCCTGAAACGGGCCGTTGAACGCAACCTTGAAATCATTGGTGAAGCGATGAACCGAATCCTGAAAGAAAATCCTGATGTTGAAATTGAGAACGCCCGAAGAATCATTGGACTTCGGAATCAGATTATTCATGGATACGACACGGTTTCGGATGAAAATATTTGGGGAATTATCCAGATTCATCTGCCAAAGCTCAAACAAGAAGTTGATTCGCTAATAGGAGATTAGTCTTTATTTCAGCCGGTACATCTTCCCCGGCAAACTCGTCACCAATCCTTTAAATTCAAGCCCAAGCAATAGTGCGGAGACTTTGTTCATCGGCAGCTTGGTCTCGAAGGTCAGTTCGTCGATGAACCGGTCGCCTGCTTTCAGTAGATCGGCTAACTTTTGTTCTTCAGGAGAAAGCTCCACAAAAAGAGATGCCTGCACCGCTTTGGTTTGTCTTGTTTTTATGTCCCAGTTCATGGCTTTTTCGATATCGGGCTGCCCTTCAACAAGCACGGCTTCGTTGAGCTTGATAAGTTTGTTGCAGCCACGAGAAAACGTGTCGCTGGCCCGTCCGGGAAAAGCAAAAACATCGCGGTTATACGAGTTTGCGATGTCAGCCGTGACCAACGCGCCGCCTTTTTCGGCAGATTCAACAATGATTGTGGCGTCGGCCAAACCAGCAATGATGCGGTTGCGCCGAAGGAAATTTTGCCGGTCGATTTTGGTGTTACTGGGGAAATCGCTGAGCAATCCGCCATTCTCAGTCATCTTTTCGGCAACTGGCTTGTGAAGCGACGGATAAATCACATCAAGCCCGTGCGCCAAAACGCCGATGGTTGCCACATTGTATTTCAGGCAGGATTTGTGTGCCTGAATGTCGATGCCGTAAGCCAAACCGGAAACGACAATCACAGAATAGTCTTGCTCCGAGAACTTCTTGATCATCTCGTCGCACACTTCTTTTCCGTAGTTGGTGGCATTGCGGGTTCCAACCACCGAGATGATGCGGCTCTCGTTGAGGTCGGCGGTTCCATTGTAAAAGAAGATCACCGGCGCATCGGTGCAGCCTTTCAGCCGGAACGGGAAGTTATCGTCGAGGTAGTAATAGGTTTTTATCTGGTTCCGGAGGATGAATTCAACTTCGCGGCTGGCCTGATTGAGCACATTGGCACCTGCCACGCGCTGGGCATTGATTTCGCCGACGCCGGGAATTTTCAGCAGATTTTTTTCTTTCTCTCGAAAAACTGCTTCCGGACTGCCGGTATATGCAATCAACGTTCGGGCAGTGACCGGCCCGATTCCGGGAATCAGCGAGATGGCGATTTTATAGAGGAGGTCGTCGGGGTTTTCCATTTGGGTGACTTTCCTATAAATATAAGAAATCTCCCAGTGAAATTAAACGCCCTTCATGTTCATTTTCATAATTTCTATGAGTGCCTGCCTGATTTGTTCGATCTCGGCTTTGCTGAGGGCAGCCAGACTGATTGGCGGGTACTCGGCCACCCCCCGCTTAGAACGAATGGCGATGTTGAGATCAGAAAATCCCAGTCCCTTTTCAATTTGAAAGCTGACTAATGCCCGATGAGGAAACTCAACCGTATTGTATTTTTTGCCGAGTATGGCAATTACCGGATAGTAGCGGATGGTTATTTTGCCATTTTCAGTGCTGAAAGAAACATAGCAAAAACTTCCCGACAGAAAAACAACCGCAAAAAAAGCAAATACGATGGCCAAAATAATTGCTGCCAGTTCGTATTTGTACCACAAAAGCAGTTGTCCGGCTGCCACTGACAGAATCCCGACAACGATAAAAACACGTTTGATACTTTTAGCTCTTTTTTGATTCGATATTTCCATAAAACTTTTCGAAACTGTAAATAATTCGGGCCTTTGGATGACAATTTATGACTTTGTGCAAAATAATTTACCTTTGCCGGAAGTCAAAATCAGAACGTGTATGACCGATTCAAAAGTACATTCAAATATCGTTTTTTGTCAGCAGATTGAAGCCGAACTTCGAAACATTGTGCAAAAGTATCCGGCCGGGAAAGTGTTTTTGCTAACCGATCAGATTGCTTCCGGGTTTTGCCTGCCTCTGATACAAACGGTTATCGACGAATTTGGTATCAAATCAGTGGTCATTCCATCCGGAGAGGAAAACAAAAATATTCAGTCGGTCGTTCAGGTCTGGGATTTTCTGAGCAACACCGGAGCCGATCGCAAATCGCTGCTCATTAACATTGGCGGCGGTATGC
>JAEWME010000064.1 GCA_023393265.1 Bacteroidota bacterium
CACCGGGGCCATGCAACTGAAACATGATAGCTTGTCCACCCTCTTCGACCACTAAAACATCAATATCCTCGTTGTAATAGGTATACCTAAGATTTGTACCAACTGTCCAATGGTTGTTTTTGTACAGTAATCCGGGCGAAATACTTGTTTTCACCACCTTATTGTCGGGACGCGGGTCTCGATTTTGTGAAGCCTCTCCTACTTCGAGACCAAAACTCAGCCCCCAATCAAGCCGCTCGCTCACTGGTGATGAAATTGCACCATTCAGACCAAAAAATTCCCGGTTGTAAGTGCCATGCCCAACCGTGTCAACCAGCAAATAGGGATAGTTAACCGACGGATCATTTACGTCAGAAAAAATGAGTTCCTTTTCGAAGCTTTTATGGTAGGCAAACGAACCATACAAACGAGTTCTACCCAAATTCCTGAAACTTTGAGAACTAAACTCATAAGAATTTTTCGTATCGCCGCTGAAAATATCGTGAAAATCACCCGAGGTCTGATTGAAAGCCATCCCCAGCATCGCTGGAAATACATCCTCCGTTTGCGACAAACCAGCCGCATTTCCGGAGATAAACCAAGGCGAAACAATTTCGAGTTGTCGAAACGACAATAAGTTGTCCGACTGTTCCTGTGCATAAAGCTTTTGTATGGTAAGCACAAGCAACGACAACACTAATAAACGGCTAATATGTCTGTGGTTCCGGATTGACATCCTGTAAGAAATCCTCAGATGAATTATTGGTATCCTGATAAACCGGCCTTTCGCCTATATATGTACTGGTTTTTCGACGAATACATTTTCCGGAGCCCGAACCAGACAGGTTGTAGATGTAACCAGCGTCGAGCACAGAGGGGAAACGTTTGTAAACTGCATGAGCCTCATCTAAAACCACCTCAACAGCATCCATTACATATTGATTGGCTATTTTAGCATAATAACTTGAAGACGAGCCGGAAGATGATACTTTTAGAATGAGATTTCGTGCAATGTAAGCTTTTCTGTCAGATTCACTGCCTCCGGGAACCCGAGCAATGGCAATCGCACTTCCGCCTTTTACATGAAAGGATACATCATTTCCCCGTTTGACAAATAAATCTTCTTCCAGATTTGGAACACCTGGCGAATCGAGGTCTTTTTCCGGTTGTTTGAATACATACAACTCGAAATCGGCATTTCCCAAATCCACAGGACTCAATGGATTTCCGTTTGGATCGGAACGGTGGTTGATTCCATTTCGGGCCAGAACAATGCTTTTACCCGGTGCTACAGGAACTTCTGTTCCGTTTCCGGGAATCGTCCAAATCATCTGCACAACAATCGTATCTTTGATATCCTCCCACATATTCGGGCCAATTCCATACGATTCGTGCTCCAGCACCGAAATTCCATCGGCAAACTGAATTTGGTTCGAATTGTTGACAATCTCGATATACTGATCAGCAGAATAGGGTTTTCCGGCAGGTGTTGTGCTTCCGTTGTAATAAAACTCACGAATCAGGAAAGGTCCGGATGTTCCGTTGTAAAGATGAATGGTGTCGGACACCGAACTTTTTATTGCAAGTACTTTCAGGCCGGTCATTGTATGAGTTTCACTTTTATCGCTGTACGAATGTGATACAGAGACACTGTAAAAACCTGGCTCCACCTCCGGAAACTGAACCTGACCAGCTTCGTTGGTATAAGCTTCCTGCGCATAACTTTTCGTCTGATTAAACAGGGAAACTTTTGCTCCAGCCCTCATTGCCGGTGGAAAGTCCGCGCCAAAATCGACAACAATTTTTAGCTGAAAGCCTTTATATTCAGGCTCCTTCAGGCAGGAAACCATTAAAAAGAAAAGCGAAATAATAAAAAACAGCTTTTTCATCATCAGAGTATAACTTTTATTTCAGCCCCGAAATATACCGAAGGATTTCTTCTTGTGAAAGAACCTGACCTCCGATATTCGTACTCAGGTCGGTAATTGGTCAAATTATTCACGTAAAAACTCAGCCTAAGTTTGTCGTTTATTTCTTTCGACAACCTGAAGTTCAATAGAGGTAAAAACGGCATCTCTTCCTTCAGGTAATACCCTGAATTCTTTAAAATAACGAATCGAACGTATTCGGGATCCGCCTTCATTTCCTGAGTAAAAGGTTGAGTGCTCCCGTCTGCCAGTACAAGTTTTTGCGGCGTTTCATCGTATTCAGGATAATAAAACTTGTCGTACCATAACATTTGCAAGGTGGTCGAAACAATCATCCGTAACCGGGGGATTTGTGTAACCATCCGCAGATTGGTGTTCAACCGTTCGCTTATTTTACTTTCGCCAGCCGGATAAATGCCAAAATAAAGGTACTGATTTGCGGTACCGCTTTGCGGCTGATATTCCGGCGGCGTTGTACTCATCACTTCCTTTTGATGAAGCCATGCACCATCGATGGTGAATGAAGTATAAACCGAAGGTATTTTCCCAAAGTCGCAGCCAAATTCGATCCCCGACTTCTGCATTTCCTGGTTGTTAACAGGCATACGATAATAAACCGGAGCAATGGCCGAAACCGAACTCAGGCTCGCCGGATCGGGTTTTGAACCAGGCGAAATATTGGTTGTTTCGTAGCGTTTGTAATTGAGAAACAGGTACTTGTTTACAAAGGCAAAACCATTCGTCAGATTTTCGTGAAAAGCTGTTATAAATCCGCCTGACTTGCCGATTTTGAATGCCAAGCCTGCTTCCAGTTTCAAATTCTCTGACGGCTTTAATTCGGGATTAGTAGTTTCAAAAATCCGGGTGTCCAATAGCGCGAGGTTGCTGGCCGGATTCCCCGAATAGTAGCTCAACTCAGCCAGATCGAAATATGCTTTATCCGGATAAAGAAATAGCAACGATGGTGATTTATATGTTTTTCCAATACCAAAATTCACTGCCAGCTTATCGAAGATCCGGTTGTTTTTTGCCGACAAAAAAGTATACCGGGCGTTCAAGCGGGGCTCTGCAAAAAATCCGATTTTGCTCCGGAAGACTCCATCCGACTGAAAATTATTCATGCGGACCCCGGCCTGTAAATCCATAAAAGTTTTACCAAAGGCGAGCGTCAGTTTATCTTCGAGATAAACCGAATAGTTTTGTAAAGGTGGAATATCGCTGTACTTGCGGGGTCGGGAATTATAAACCGAAACAAATGGAGGATTTTTCAGGTCATAGACTTGTCCGTCGCCATAGTTGGCATTCAGCCGGTAATCGAAACCATAAAGAATTCTGTTAATGTTGCCTTTCCCAAAACTGAATAATTTATGTGCTGTAACCTGTCCAAAAACAAAAAGCGGCTTCCCTGCAATTTCGTAATTGGTGAACTGTTCCGAAGGT
>JAEWME010000095.1 GCA_023393265.1 Bacteroidota bacterium
TTCTCATGGTGTTCATATGATTTTAGGTCCTGTTCTGGGCCTTGCACGCGATCCGCGTTGGGGTAGAGTGGAAGAAACGTTGGGCGAAGATCCGTATCTCACTGCCACCAATGCTGTAGCAATGGTAAAAGGTATGCAGGGTAAAAACCTGGGCGCTCCTGACGCGGTAATCGCCGAGCCAAAGCATTTTGCCGTGCACAGTGTTCCTGAAGCAGGAAGCAATACAGCCGCAGTTTTTGTAGGTGAGCGCGAAGCCCGTTCCACATTTTTGTACCCGTTTGAAAAAGCAGTGAAAGAAGGTGGTGCCAAAGGAATCATGGCTGCCTATCACGAGCTCGACGGAATTCCATGCGTGTCGAATAAATGGCTGCTTCAGGATATACTCCGGAAAGAATGGGGGTTTGATGGATTTGTGCTTTCCGACCTGGGAGCCATCAAAATGACCATCAACAACCACCAGACCGCAAAAGATACCACCGATGCTTTGGTGCAGACTATTAAAGCCGGACTGAATATGCAGTTTTACGATTTCGGTCACGAGAGCTTTAAAAATTCAATTCATCAGGCGCTTGACGAAAAAAGTCTGACAGAAGAAGATTTGAACGCTGCCGTTCGCGATATTTTAAGGATGAAATTCATGCTTGGGCTGTTCGAAAATCCTTATACCGACACCACTTTGGTTGGTAAGGTTTTCCATTCCGAAGAACATCAGGCACTGGCGCTCGAAGCTGCTCAGAAAAGTATCGTTTTGCTGAAAAACGATCATTCTGTGCTTCCGCTGAAAAACGAAAAACTTCGCATTGCTGTGATCGGTGAACTGGCAGAAAGCACTTATCCGGGCGGATATGCCGGACCAGAGGAAGAAGCCGTTTCTATTCTCGATGGGTTGAAACAACGCGCAGCAGCCGGACAAACTATTGCTTTCGAAAAAGGCTATACCTACGAGAAAAATGCGGCAGCCAGCGTGGCCAAAGCCGTCGATTTGGTTCGTCGCTCTGATGTTGCCGTGGTGGTGGTTGGCGAAAACATGAAAATTGTGGGAGAAGGAAAAGACCGCGCCGAACTTTCGCTCGACGATGCCCAGTTGGATTTGGTGAAAGCCGTTCAGGCTACCGGAAAACCGGTTGTAGCAGTGTTGTTCAACGGTCGCCCGCTGGCAATCAACTGGATCGCTGAAAATGTTCCGGCCATTGTTGAAAGTTGGTTTTCAGGAGAAAAAGGCGGATTGGCTGTTGCCGATGTTTTGTTGGGTAAGGTTAATCCATCCGGAAAATTGTCGATTTCGTTCCCGCGCTCGGTGGGGCAGATCCCGTTTTACTACAATCACAAACCATCCTCCAAACACATTTATGTCGACGAAAAAAATACGCCCTTGTACGCTTTCGGTCATGGATTGAGCTACAGTACTTTCGAATATTCAAGCCTGAAAATTACTCCGGAATCGATTACGCCTGATGCGCCAGTGATAGTTTCGGTTCAGGTTAAAAATACAAGCGAAACAGCCGGAACTGAAGTCGTTCAGTTGTATGTGCGCGACGAAGTAGGCAGTGTTACCACGCCGGTAAAAGCGCTGAAAGGATTCCAGCGGGTAGCCCTGAATCCGGGAGAAACAAAGGATGTTCAGTTTATTATCGGATCAGAAGCTTTGTCGTTGTGGAACCGTGAGATGAAACGTGTGGTGGAACCCGGTGATTTCAGGATTATGCTTGGAAGTAGTTCCGATGACATTCGTCAGGAAGGTACATTGACGGTCGTTGCAAATTAGTTGATGCAGAATGGTTAAAAGAGAAATTTATACGGCGCTGTTACTTTTATTTACTTTCGGGCTGTTTGCTCAAAACAGCAGCATCCCACGGTTGGTAAGTAACGAAAATAACGTCGTTCAGTTGCTGGCCGATGGGAAACCGTTTGTGATGCTGGCGGGCGAAACCGAAAATTCGAGTTCGTCGACAGCCGCGATCGTTCGCCGCTGGCCGAAGAAATGTTCAATAAAGAGGTACCTGCCGAACTGGTGAAATATCTTCAGGAAAATGTTGTCAGGATTTGGTCTGAAATTATAGAACAATGCAAAGCCAACGGGCAAAAAGTAAAAGACACCTGGCTCGAACTTTTCGGAAATTCCGTTTGAAAGCGCAACATATACGAATAAAAATATTTTCGATAAGGCCGAATAGTACAGATATCATTTTGTCAAAACAACTAAACCAATCAATCATGAAAAAACCAGATAAAAAAGAGAAGCTTTTGAGAGATCATTCAGGAAGACTTTCAAGAACCAAACTGGTGCTGATATCTATTTGCTTCTTTCTATGCGCTGGAACAGTTTCTTCAATTGCCCAAAATCTGGATTTGACTTTGGTGGGCGAGAAATCAAGCTGGCACGGTTTCGACCGCTACGATTTTACGCTGGACGCTACAACGCTTGAGATTAAACCATTCAAATCGGTTGGCGAGGGCGATGGTGTGAAAGATCCTGAAAAAGGAACCCGCCGCTGCATCCTGGTGGTTCCTAAGCAGGCTGCCGCCGGAAATCCCTGGTCGTGGCGCGGTTGTTACTGGGACCACCAGCCGCAAACCGAAATAGAATTGCTTAAACGGGGATTTTGTGTGGCTTACATTTCGGCCAATCAGGATTTAAAGCCAGACAAGCCCTGGGAAGCCTTGTATGATTTCCTGACGCAAAAAGTTGGGCTTTCGCCCAAACCGGCTTTTGTTGGAATGAGCCGTGGCGGCGAATATTCCTACATCTGGGCCACAACTCATCCCAATAAAGTTTCGTGTATCTATGCCGATAATCCGGGTGGAAACTGGGACGTGCTGAACGGTATTGCCGGACTAGCCAAAAACGACGTACCAATCCTGCATATTTGCGGAAGCATCGACCCTATTTTTGGTAAATTTTCGCTTCCCATCGAAAATATGTACCGCCAATTGGGTGGAAGGATTTCTGTAATTATCAAGGACAGTTTTGGCCATCACCCGCACAGTTTGCACAACCCCAAAGTAATTGCCGATTTTATCGAACAGAGTGTGAACGAAACCAAACCTGCCACTCCTGATTTTGCTACAGAGAAATCTCCCCGGAAATCATTTTACAATCCGGTTGGAACCTTCTCTTTTTCAGCCGATGAAAATACTTATCTGACGTGCAGGGGACCCGTTTTTTCTTCGTGCTACAACCGTTATGAAATTGAAATTCCCGGGGTCGAAACTTTTACCACGGTAATTGCCCCAAAGCATCCGGTTACAGGAAAGCCCTGGGTGCTGCGAGCTGATTTTGCTGATTGGGATGCTGCTGTCGATTTGCAATTGCTCGAAAAGGGCTATTGTATTGTAACTGGCGCAGTTCCATACAATGGCGACGGTCCGCTCGTTAAGCAATGGAACCTCATTTACGATTATTTGACCAGTCATGGTTTTGCCCGGAAAGTGGTACTCGAAGGCCGGAGTGGAGCGGCTGGCGAAGTTTACGCCTGGGGCATTGAAAACACCGGCAAAGTGGCTTGCATTTATGCCGAGAATCCAATTTTGCACAGTAATCTGGCCAAAGTTCAACCAATTGAAAATTTGTCAAAATTAGCCAAAACGAATATTCCGGTTTTGCATTTCTGCGGAAATATGGATCCAAATTATCAGTCACAAACAAAAGAAGCTGAAAAACGATACCTGAAAGCGGGAGGAAAAATGACTGTGCTGGTAAATAAAGGGGAAGCTCATCAGTTGACTTATTCGAAAAATATCAGCCAGATTGTAAAGTTTATAACAGACAATTCTAAATAGATTTTACCGATTCTCTTCAGGAAATACTAAAAAGAATTCTGGATTATAAAATCTTCGAAAATAACAACTGAAACCTAAAACCAAAGAATATGAAAAAAAAGAAAAGGCCGGAGGCAATTTTTTTTGGATTTGGGGATACGAAGAAATTAGCTGGTTTGCCCATCAAAACAAGAATTATCGCACCAAATGACTGTGGTATGCCTATAACTGGATTAAAGAAACCGACCCGAATGGTCACCTCGAAATGCCCGGTGGCCGCCAAACGACTTCTCCGCTCAACAAGAAATAATGGTACTCGGCAAACAACTTATCTGCAGCCGTCCCCGACGGGCATGGCGACGAAGATACCATTCGCGACATCTGGGCAAAAGGGCGTTAACAATCTAAACTAAACCATCAAACCTTATAAATGAGTTAAACAATGAAAAAATTAAATGCTTGGATAACAGCTCGAAATCTGATTTTGATGCTGCTTCTTAGTTCAGGTTGTATGGCTGAAAAAGAAGAGAAACCGACCGACATTGGCTTGCTCAAATGTGGTTTTCATGACGAGTACTGCAATGTTGCTGAGTTATTTGGCAACGACAAATGCCTGAAAA
>JAEWME010000170.1 GCA_023393265.1 Bacteroidota bacterium
GGCACATCCAGATCAATTCCTTTCAATACCTGAAGGTTGCCAAACGATTTTGTTATTTTTTCTACTTTAATCAATCAGGAGAATTTAGTTTTTCTATTCCGAGAATCCGGATGACAAAATGCGGTTATTTTGATTCGGCTTCGTTGGTAATAGTCGAAGTAATGTTGTCTGTGCCTTGCTTCACATCGTTTTTGATATCATTCAGGCCACTTTCCACATCCGAAGTGTGTTTTCGGATGCCCTGTTCTATGTCGCTCTTAGCACTGTTGATGGTTGATTTAATCTCGTTGAGTTCATCACCGCCTGCTTCGTTGATCTCGCGTTTGATCTCATTGGTTGCTTTTTGAAATTCGCGCATGGCTTTACCCAACGTTTTTGCCACATCAGGAATAGCTTTTGACCCGAACAGCAGCAATGCAACAAATATGATTACAACAATCTCTCCTCCGCTCATATTCGAAATTTAATTAGTTGGTTTCTAAAAATCTCAGCAAATATACAAACTAGATTAGGACTACAGCAACCGATAAAAAAATAAGTTGAACATTTCCTGAAAATGAAACAGGAGTTCCATCAGCGAAAACTGACGAAACCCCTGATTCAAATTCAATATTATTACTGATTAAAGTTTGTCGGCTTTTTTCACTTTTCTGATTGTATCGTAAACCAAAGGAGAGGCTACAAATACTGAAGAATAAGTCCCAATGCCTACCCCAACAAGCAAGGCAAAAGTGAAGCCCTGGATTGAAGTTCCGCCGAAGAGGAAGATGGCAAACAACACGACCAACACAGTTAACGAGGTACTGAAGGTACGACGAAGTGTAGAGTTCATTGCCTTGTCCATATTTTCGGTTAAAGTACGTTTTGGATACAAATGCAGGTATTCACGGATACGGTCGAACACGATCACAGTGTCGTTGATTGAGTAACCGATCACCGTCAGGATAGCCGCGATAAATGCCTGGTCGATTTCGAGTGAGAATGGCAAAATACCATAGAAAAGTGAGAATGCTCCCAGAGTAATGATGGTATCGTGGGCAAGAGCGGCAACACCACCCAACCCATACTGCCAGTTGTGGAAACGAACCAAAATATAAAGGAAGATCATTATCAGCGAGAAGAAAATAGCTAACGCAGCATCTTTCTTAATGTCGTCGGAAATGGTCGGTCCAACTTTTTGCGAACTCTGGCGATAATTCTTCATAAATGTATCGAAAGAAGTATCTCCAAGGAATCCTGCATTTTTCAGACCTTTATACATCAGGTCTTCAATCTCGTTGTCAACTTCCTCAGTCATGTCGTCAATCTTATAGGTGGTAGTAATTTTCACCTGATTGGCATTACCGAAAGATTTCACTTCAGGAGCCTGATTGAAAACAGTAGTCAATGCACTCTGAACTTCAGCAACTTTAACGTCTTTATCGAAACGAACCACATAAGTACGACCTCCCTTGAAGTCGATGCCGAGGTGGAAACCGCGAACGGCAAAAGAGATCAACGAAATAGCAATCAACGTTCCTGAAATGAAGTAGGAAATCTTACGCTTTTCGAGGAAAGGAATTCTTGCTTTACGCAACCAGTCGCGTGTAATTTTGGTGGTAAAAGTGATGTCTTTGTTTTTGCTCAACTGACGTTCGAAGATGAGACGTGAGATGAAAATAGCAGTGAACAAAGAGGTCAGGATACCGATGATCAATGTAGTAGCAAAACCTTTAATTGGTCCTGAACCGAAGAGGTAAAGAACGATACCAGTTAACAGGGTTGTTACCTGACCGTCGATAATGGCTGAATATGCAGCTTTATAACCGTCAGTAACCGCCAAACGGAGTGATTTTCCACCCATCATTTCTTCCTGAATACGTTCATATATAAGCACGTTCGCGTCAACCGCCATACCCATTGTCAGCACGATACCTGCAATACCAGGCAAAGTAAGAACTGCTCCTATTGATGCAAGCACACCAATCAGGAAGAATACGTTTACAATTAAGGCGATATTGGCGGCAAGGCCTGCTTTTTTGCTATAGAAAAACAACATGTAACCAAGAACAAGCATGAAAGCGATTGCGAACGACCACATACCACTGTTGATGGCTTCGCGACCGAGTGACGGACCAACGATGTCTTCAGTAAGGATTACAGCAGGAGCAGGCATTTTACCCGATTTCAGGATGTTTGCAAGGTCTTTTGCTTCTTCAACACTTTCAAGACCGGTAATAGAAGAACGACCGCCGGTGATTTCCTGATTTACATTCGGATATGAACGAACAGCACCATCCAAAACAATGGCAATTGAGTGACCTACGTTTTCTTTGGTCAAACGAGCCCAAACTTTGGCACCCTCGCTGTTCATTGTCATACTAACTTCCGGACGGCTACCCATGTCGGCATAATCCTGACGGGCGTCAGTGATTACGTCTCCTTCAAGCGGAGCACGTCCATCGCGACCGGTCACTTTGAGGGCAATCAGGCTATAAAACTTTTCGTCTTTGTCCTCTGCCTTTGCTTTCCATCTGAAAGTGAGGTTGCGTGGCATCAGCGCACGAACCTGATCCATTTTCAAATAGCTGTTTACAGTAGCTGTATCTTTAAAAAGAGCTGTACCCACAACCGGGCCGGGATATAACTGACCCTGCGGAGTTACATGGGGCCGCAAAACAGAAAACAGGGGATATTGCTTACTGGCGTCGGTATTTTTGTCAACGCCGGCAGAGTCAGATTTTGCGCTCTTATCCAGTTCGTTAAGCAAGCTGCCGTTTCCTTCAGTAGCAGCAGTTTTAGTGGTATCGGCTTTCACTTCAGGAGCCGAAGATTTCATCGAAAGAATTTCAACCAGTTTCTGATTGGCTTGAGCCAAAACCGGATAAACATCTCCGTTGTCGTAGGTTTCCCAGAATTCGAGGTTCGCAGTTCCCTGCAACAGCTTACGAACACGTTTCGGATCGTCGACACCCGGAAGTTCAACCAGGATACGTCCGGCAGTTTGCAACTGCTGAATGTTTGGCTGGGCAACACCAAAACGGTCGATACGGGTACGGATAATGTTGAAAGCATTATCGATAGCCACTTTGGTTTCGCTTCTCAATACATTCAAAACTTCGGCATTACTCGAATTGTATTTTACCTTGTCTTTCAACTCCAATGTGTTGAAGATTGAAGCGAGTTTTCCGTTTGGAGCGACCTGATCGAAAGCTTTTCCGAAGATGGTTACAAAGTCTTCCTGGCTAGCTTTCTGATTGGCAATAGCCAGACGAAGTGCTGCGTTGAATGTTGAATCCTTGCTGTAATTAGACAACGAACGGATCAGGTCGGAAACTTTAACTTCCAGCGTTACGTTCATACCACCCTGAAGGTCGAGACCAAGTCCCAACTCAAGACCTTTCACTTCTTTGTAAGTATATTTCCGGAGGCCGAGCAGGTTATAAACCACTTCGCTCTGCATCGAATCGAGGTATTGAACCTCTTTGTGTTTGTCGCCTTTTGCATAAACCTTGGCCGCTTTCTCAACCTGGCTTGCCTTGTAGGTAAACATCAGCTGATAAACGCAAATCAAACCAAGGAGAATAGCAAATAGCCTAATCGCACCTTTGTTTTGCATTTGATTAATTTTAAAAATGTTTGAATATTAATTACTTAAATTGAATTTCTTAATTTCGCCCGCATGGTACAACGGAACGCACCAACGACCGTCGTTTTCCGGTCGATAGAAGTTTGGAAAAAGAATTTTTCCTGAAGATCAGGAAAGAGGAGGTGTGTCGTCAGGACTTGAATACAAAATCCGGGTAAAAGGAAACGACTGAAACGAAGACTCAGTTGCGGACGAGGCATGTAAAGCCTCAGCCTTCATTATCTGGAAAGTTCTTAAATTATAATACTTTAACAGAAATTTATCCTGCGTGCAGGCAAAGCGAAAACGAACGACAAAGTCGGTTCCTGAAGTTTTCAGGTTGGTTGTGGGAACCTGGTTGCAAAAGAAAACTTTTCCCGAATCAGCCTCGTCCGAAGAAGGAACTCTGGCTGTTTTAACATCTGGCGTGTGATACATATCAAAGAGAGCAGCCGCGCAAATCAATGCAATCAACATGCTCAGGCGAACAATCAAATGTCTCGATATGTACTTTTTAATCTTCACAAGCTTATTTTTCGAGCGCCAAATATATTTATTTTTTCTGAATGTGTATATCTCAATTTCCTGCTTTCTGACACACTATTCGTTGTGAAAGCAAATGATTTTCCGCTGGTAATCAATCAGGCATTTGTATTTCATCAGCACATCGCTGCCCAATAGTCCGCCAACCCTGAAAGCTGAGAATTTACCATAAATTTCGTTGACATGCCCCAGGTCAATTAATGCCACTTTAAGCCCGTCAACCACCAAACCATTAAAGTCAATCGCGAACATTTTACCTACGCGGGTTTCCATCATTCCCTGGTTTATACCAGCGCTTTGGTAATCATCCAGGTTATCCGATTCTGAAATTTCGTAGTATCCGGAGAGATTGACATCAAGCACCGTTTTGGAAGCCCCGGTATCAACCACCCAGTAAAACGGCAATCCGTCTTTAAAAGAGCCTTCAATCAGGATATGGAAATTTTCACGTTCGAGTTCTACAACAATCAGGGGAAGTTCAACCATAAGAATCAGCAATAAAAAAAGCCCCGGCAGAACTGCCGGAGCTCAAATATAAATTTTATTGTTTGTATCGACCAAATAAATTAAAGAATATTCATTCCGTCAACAACATCCATGATTTCCTTAACAGCTTTTGCCGAATCGTGCAGCAATGCCGTTTCGCTCTCTGTCAGGTTAACTTCAATGATTTTTTCAACGCCGTTTTTGCCCAGCTTAACCGGAACACCAACGAAAACGTCGCTCAAACCGAATTCGCCTTCCAGTTTCACGCAGCATGGGAAAACACGTTTCTGATCCATCACGATAGCTTCAACCATCTGAGCAGCAGCCGAACCCGGAGCATACCAGGCCGAAGTACCCATCAGGTTAACCAATTCGCCACCACCTTTTTTAGTGCGGTCGATGATTTTTGCCAACGGTTCTTCATCGATCAGTTCAGTTACCGGGATACCTGCAACAGTGGTGTAACGGGGTAGCGGAACCATGGTGTCGCCATGACCACCCATCAGCAAAGCCTGAATGTCGCGGGGAGAAACATCCAAAGCTTCAGCGAGGAAAGCACGGTAACGGGCAGTGTCCAGAATTCCGGCCATACCCAACACTTTGTTTTTACTGAGTTTTGATACTTCATGAGCCACATAAGTCATTACGTCGAGCGGGTTAGACACGATGATGATGATGGCATTCGGTGAAAATTTGATTACGTTTTCGGTTACAGATTTCACGATACCTGCATTAATTGAAATCAGGTCGTCGCGGCTCATACCGGGCTTTCTCGGCACCCCTGAAGTAATCACAACTACGTCAGATCCGGCTGATTTCGAATAATCGTTGGTAGCACCAACAGTACGGGTGTCATAATAATTAATGGGAGCAGTCTGCCACAAGTCAAGTGATTTTCCTTCTGACAATCCTTCTTTAATATCAAGTAAAACTACTTCGCTTACAATGTTTTTTTCGGCTACAATCTGAGCGCATGTAGCACCAACATTTCCAGCTCCAACAACTGTTACTTTCATAATTGTATTTTTATGGTTTACTTTGTTTTTAAACACTATGCAAAGATAAAAGGTATTTTGGATTAGAAAATTAAATTGAAGTCCGCTTAACAATTTGGTAAGGAAGTGAACAGGTTGGCAGTGAGGAGAAAACATACACCAGCTAAATTACTGATTTTGATCATCATTTAAAAGTTTACCACCGTCAATCCTGAAAATAAAAATGAACGGAAATCAGTTATTCCTGAATGCTGCTAAACATTTTTATATATCTTTAGTTTATATCACAAAAACTGAAAAATTATGGCTGACAGACTATCCGATCCAATTGGCCGACTCATGGGCCTTCGCTATAAATCTCATCCCTGGCACGGGATATTCATCGGGAAAGATGCCCCCGACAATGTTGTTGCATTTATCGAAGTTGTTCCTACCGACACCGTTAAATACGAAATCGACAAGGAAAGCGGCTTCCTGAAACTCGACCGCCCCCAGAAATACTCCAACGTTGTTCCTGCTTTGTATGGTTTCATTCCGCAAACTTATTGCGGTGAAATGGTTGGTGAATTCTGCATGGAAAAAACCGGTAAAACCGGCATCAAAGGTGACGGCGACCCGATTGACATTTGTGTGCTTACCGAGAAAACCATCGCTCACGGCGACATACTGGTTGATGCCCGGCCAATAGGCGGGTTCAGGATGATCGATGGCAATGAGGCTGACGATAAGGTAATTGCCGTGCTTACGAACGACGTGGTTTACAGCGACTACAAAGATCTATCCGACCTTCCTGATATCGTGGTGGAAAGACTAAAACATTACTTCCTCACTTATAAAGATATGCCGGGAAAAGCGAGCAACACTGAGATTTCTCACATATACGGATACGAGGAAGCCCGGGAAGTAATTCAGCGCTCGATGGCCGATTACCACAACCGGTTTGATAACATCGGGAAATTGCTCTGACAAATCATTTAGGTAAGTCTGTTTTTTTGTGCCGAAGAATGTTTCAGTGCTTCGTTGATGCTTGCGTTTAACTCGAACCCGACAAGCAGGATCATCGACAAAAGATACATCAGCAGTAGGATTACCAGCAGCGTGCCGATTGACCCGTATAACTTGTTGTACTGGCCAAAATGATTGATATAGAAATTAAAACCGAGAAAGGTTAAAATACTCAGAAAAGTTGAGAGTGTACTGCCGGCCGAGATAAACCGCCATTTGGTTTTCTTGGCCGGAGCCATATAGTACAAAAACGAATTAGCCATAAAGAACAATAATAAAATCACGATCCATTTGCCAAATGTCAACATGAAAATGGTAAAATGGTCGCGCAGGTAGCCATTGTAAGCCAAAAAGTTAATAAAATGCTGCCCATAAGTAATGAGAGCAATGGCCACAGTGAGCAGCACCGACATAATTACCAAAAGTAACAGCGCTGTGAGGCGCTGCCCTATCCAGGTACGTCGCTCGAAACTATGCAGCGAAGCGTCAAATGCAGTCATCATCGATGCAAATCCGTTGGTAGAAAAAATCAGCGCCATAAAAAACCCAAGCGAAAGCAGTCCGCCGCGCTGACGGGTTAAAATATCCTGAACAGTTTCTTCTATGGCCTTGAAAGCATTTGAAGGAACAATATCTTTCAGGAGCAGGAATAACTGCGTCTGAAAATTTTCTATCGGAATATACGGGATGAGTGTAAAAAGGAAAATAATGGCTGGAAACAAACCAGTAAAAAAACTAAATGCAATGGCAGAAGCTCTTGTCGACAATGCGCCATCAACAATACTGCGCCAGAAAAAAACCATTACATCGTAGAGCGGCATTTTGTCGAACCCCGGAAGGATAATTTTTCTGGCCCTCGCAAGCACCTTCTCCCAAAACGAACGTAATTTCTCTGTCAAACTAACATGCATCAACCCTGCTTTTCAATTTTTAACTGATGGATATAAGCGTTGTTGTTTTTGTTTTTAAGAAGAAAATAAACCCTGAAAGTTCCGGTATTTGTAATGAGCGTACCGATGGCATAACGAGCGCCATCTTTCCCGCCCTGGTGAAGAATCGTGAACTGCTTTGGCTTGTTTGATTTAAAAAAATCGGCCACAATCTGCTGTGCCTGAGATTTGCTGTAAACATCATCGTGTGTTTCCACCACTAGTTCAACATTCTCATTAAAAAAACCGGCAAGGCTACCGTCATTCCCATTCTGAAAGCTCACCACGATACCATCAGGAATTTGCTGAGCAAACGAAACAGCGACAAAAGCAAAAAATGCAAACAACAGCGAAACCAGTTTCAATTTTGTATTTTTCATCATAAACAATTTTCGTTCAACATTCATTAGATTGAAACATCTCCAAAAACCGTGCAATTTTTTGTTTAAACAAATACCTTTGTAAAGGTAACAAAATTCAGTTAGGTGAAAAATGAAATCAACCCGAAGTAAAAAGCCTGACGAAACAAGGGAAAAGCAATTCAGGAAAAATTAATCCTGAGAAAAAACAAAGCTCCGATTTATGAAAATATGCCTGCTGGTTATTGGCAAAACCGACGAATCATACCTTCAGAAAGGAATCGAGATTTTTCTCAAACGGATTCCGCATTACATTCCGTTTGAGATGAAGATAATTCCTGATCTGAAAAACTCGAAAAACATGAGTGAGGATCAGCAAAAAGAACGGGAAGGCGAGCTGATTTTACAGCAGGTAACAACTGCCGACGAACTGATTTTACTGGATGAAAACGGAAACGAATTTTCGTCGGTGGAATTTGCACGGTTTTTGGAGAAAAAGATGGTCTCGGGAATTAAGCGCCTGTTTTTTGTAATCGGTGGACCATACGGATTTTCACAGGCCGTTTATTCTCGCGCAAACGGAAAAACAAGTTTATCGAAAATGACTTTTTCGCACCAGATCGTACGATTAATTTTCGCCGAACAACTTTACCGTGCGATGACTATATTAAAAGGAGAACCCTATCATCATCAATAACCCGATAGAATGAAGGATTTCAGAAAATATGTACTTTACCTTGTAACCGGACTGCTTTTTTTGCTTGCAGCCTTACTCGAAAACCGGACCCTGCATCAACATCCTGAAGCCAATCTGATAGCTGAATTCCAGGAAACACTATTGCGTCAGGAATCAAAGCTTTCTTTTTACCTCGACAGGGAACAAAAGAAGCTGACAGAAAAGCTCTCGACGGAAGACTACGGCGCAGTATTCTCTGATTTAAATCATCTCTTCGAGCACGAGGGGCTTGGATTTCTTCTTTTCAATAAACAGAAACTGGTATTTTGGTCGAACAACCAATTTGCGTTTCCCAACATCCCCGGCCGCATTGCCGACCAAAACCGCCTGCTGATTTTACCAAACGGCATTTTTGTTTCGCAAAAACGCGAAGTTGGCGATTACGAGATCGTCGGACTTATTCATGTCAAAAACAGCTATTCGTACGAGAACCAATACCTGCAAAACTCGTTTGTTCAACCATTCCGGCTTCCCGACGATTTTGAAATCGTTCCGGAGAAACAACCCAACTCATACGACATCAAAGGATTCAATCACAACTACCTTTTTTCGGTTGTTCCGGCAAAAGAAAACAGTTTCAGGAAGGTACAGCTCTATTTCCCGGCCCTTCTCTATTTGCTCGGATTTATTTTCCTGCTTCTGTCATTCTACCAGCGAATTAAATATTACCGCGAAGAAAATTTCATTACCAAAATGATACTTCTGCTGGTAACTCTTTTTGCTGTTTACTGGATCCACATTATTTTTGGATTTCCTGTTATACTAAAGAAGATTGACCTGTTTGGGCCTCAGCACTACGCTGTTTCAGAGTGGCTTCCATCGCTTGGAGACTTCTTTG